>CAYOEZ010000060.1:0-1281 GCA_964402955.1 uncultured Ktedonobacterales bacterium
GCTCGAACGTATCGGAGTAGGGCGGGCTGTCGACGCCCTTGTCGTAGACCTTGATCTTCTCGTCCGGCTCAAGGTCATCGTAGACAACCATCTGCTTACTGCCGACCACCGTGAGTCGCCTGATCTTGCAGGGGTCGAGCCAGCTAACCTGAATGCCGGCCATGACCTGATCCGGGAAGTTGACCGTCATATAGGCGACGTCGTGGATGCCGGGCTGAACGTAAGCCGCGCCGCGGGCGCTGACGTTGATGGGGTCTCGGCCCAGGATGAAAAGCAAGATGGAGAGGTCGTGGGGCGCGAGGTCCCACAGGACGTTGATGTCTCTCTGAAAGATGCCCAGGTTGACACGCGTGGCATTGATGTAGTAAATCTGCCCCAACTTGCCGCTGCTGATCATCTCTTTCAGCATGAGGACGGCCGGGTTGTACTCAAAGGTGTGACCAACCATGAGCACGCGCTTCTGTTCGCGGGCAATGCTGACGAGCTCTTCGGCTTCGCTGGAACGGGCCGTGAGCGGTTTTTCGATAAGAACGTGCTTGCCGGCCAGAAGCGCGGCGCGCGCCAGGGTAAAGTGGCTGGCGACGGGGGTGGCGATGACAACCGCATCGGCGTCTGACGCCAGTAGTTCCTGGAAGTCCTGAGTAGCGCCGCTATCGGGGTAGAGCCGTCGTATGTGCTCGAGCCGTTCTTTCTGTAGATCGCAGACCATGGAGACCGTGGCATTCGATAGATCATGGAAATTGCGAATGAGCTTGGGGCCCCAGTAGCCAGCGCCAACGATACCAACACGAGTCTTTTGCATGACACGCCTCACGAGTAGTAGGATGCCCCGTGCGTGTTAGGATAGCACAGACGGGTAGACAACGCAAGAGGTTGCAGCGCGCACGATAGATAGGAGAGCGCACGGTGTTGCGAGGTGTTTGCACCGATCTGCGATGACGCGCCAGGTACAAGGATGGCCGGTGACAACGGTGAAACACACTCCGGGGCACAAGTCGCAGCGACGGGAAGAATGGAACGCGGATAGGGATCACTGGTGCGACAAACAACCCACCTGCCCGCATGTGCGCGGGAGCAGGTGGGTGGGAGGGACATTCTAGCGGGCGCCACGGCCAGAGAGCACGGCGGGAATCGTCTGGACAAGCAGGGCCAGGTCAAGCTTCAGTGAGCGCTTCTCAGAGTACTCGATGTCCATCTTGACCATGTCGTCGAAGGAATCCAGGCTGCGTCCCTGAACCTGCCACAGACCTGTGATGCAGGTTCAGGGACGCAGCCTGGTTT
>CAYOEZ010000060.1:1291-21866 GCA_964402955.1 uncultured Ktedonobacterales bacterium
GGGGAGTGTAAGGAAACCAGGGGGGGACCCCGAGCCTGCCAAAGACCGGTGATGCCAGGGGCAACGGCCAGGCGGCGATGATGCCACTCTTTGTATTCGGCGACCTCGTAGGGGATCGGGGGCCGAGGTCCCACCAGGCTCATGTCGCCTTTGAGCACGTTGAAGAGCTGGGGCAGTTCATCCAGGCTGGTCTGTCGGATGAAGCAGCCGACCCGTGTGATGCGCCTGTCGCAGGTGAGCTTGTAGGCCGGGCTAGACGTGTTCGATGACGAACCGTTGATGAGATTCTTGACAAACTGCTGGTGAACGGCGCAATCGGACTTGGTGTACATGGAGCGGAACTTGTAGAAGGTGAAGGGCCGGTGGTTCTTGCCGATGCGTGTCTGCTTGAAGATGATCGGCCCGCTGCTGTCAAGCGTGACGGCCAGTGCAACGACAGCCATGACGGGTGATAGGACAATGAGCATGACCACAGCAATCATGATGTCAAACAGACGCTTGGCAACCGGGTAGAGATTGGCGGGCGTCCTCTGCCAGCGTACCTTTGCGGTCTGCTCGGCGGCTATGGCCTGGATCGTCAACCCAAGATCGCTCTGGATGGTGCGAACTCGCCCGTTTATCATGCCTGTGTCCTTGTGTAGTGCAGTGCGGTTCTTCTCCCCATCTTTCAACCGCATTATAGGGGCACAAGATGACAATAGTATGAACAAACGCCTTTCCCAAGATGACAGATTGTTAATGTTCAGGCCAGATATGCGTCTCCCGGAGGTGTTGAGCCTCCGGGAGACATCTGTGTTGCATCAAGCATGAGACAGGCGATCTGGTCAGACGTCGTGCTATTGCAGAAAATCGTTCAGGATGATTGGAAGGGCGATGCGGAACGGTCTGCTGATGATTGTTGTCGGCGTTGTCGTGGGTGTTGGTGTGCCCTGCACGTCGCACTCGACAGCCAGGCTGAACTGATCCTGCCAGCCCTGCCAACCATCGACGACGATGTAGACGATGCCCGACGGTGCATCGGTGTAGGTAGCCCATGAACCTGTGTCGCCTGCGCCATAGCCGCCTGCCACGCAGGTGTTGTTGTCAAAGCTGGACAGGATGAAGACGTCGGCGTTGCCTGTTCCGCTCTGCTGGTAGTTGACGATACGCGCTCGCACCGTTGTCTTGCTGCCCAGCGGCAGGTAGTAGACGCGCTCGGGCCCGGTTTCGCTGCCGCCGCCACATGGGTAGACGACAAACTGGTTCGTTCCGCCGCGTGTATCCCCAACGACCGTTGAGTTGCAGGTGATCGGTTGGCCGACCGGTGTGCTGGTCGGTGTGGGCGACAGCGTTGGCGTGCCCGTGACGGTCGCCGTTGCCGTGCGGGTGAACGTTGCGCCTGGCGTCTGCGTGCGCGTGGCAGTCGCTGTCGGCGTCGGTGTGATGGTCTTGGTTGCCAGCGCGGTTTCGGTTGGCGTCGCCGTGACAGTGCCTGTCAGCGATGGCGTCGGCGTTGCTGTCAACGGCATCGCGGCTGTGGGTGTTCTGGTTGGCGTGTATGTCTTTGTTGCTGTCCCGATGGGCGTTGCGGTTGGCGCAGGCGCGCCCAGGCGCACCTCGAGGTCATAGCCCGTGGCGCAGCCGTAGGTGCGGTCGGTGTTGTAGTCGTATGCCTTGACGTAGTAGAAGCCGCTGGCAGTTGCTCCCCAGACGATGCGCGACGCGCGGTTGCCCAGGGCAGAATCGTCGTCGTTGCTGGCGAGGAATTGCCCGTTTTGATCGTACAGTTCCAGGAAGGTGTCCACGTCTCCGATCAGATTCGCCGTCATGATCGTGTATGTCAGGCCTTGGTTAGCGTAGAACCAGGACCAGTCAATATCATACGGTACATTGAAATTGTGGTGTTGCGGCCCCGAGCCGACCGACTTGGGTCTTGCTTGCGCCATAGTATTGTCCGGCTCGAAGGCGTCGGGACATCCAGGAGGCGGCGTGGGTGTGACGGTGAGTGTTGGCGTTCTGGTGGCCGTGCTGGTCGCGGTTGGTCCTATCGGTGTGTTTGTCACAGTCGCGGTGCGCGTGGGGGTGCCCGTTTGCGTCGGCGTGGGCGTGGCCGGCCGCACGCTGAGGACGCGGATGGCGTTCACCTTCGGCGAATAGACGCTACCGGAGATGGACCGAAAATCGATATTGAGTGCGCCATCAGTTATGGCGACGTTTGTTTGCAGCACCATGGCCCTATTCTTGCCGGGGGCCGAGCCAAAGATATCGAAGCTCGTGTAGTAGGGATAGCCCTCGAGCAGGATGGTGAAGTAGCGCTGACCTGCCTGCCAGATGGCCGCGTATGTCTCTGCAAAGAACAGGTCGACCTGATACTCTCCCTGGACGGGGACATCGAACCGGTATCCTCCGTTGCCTCCCCAGTATCTCTCGGTGCGGTAGAGCTCGGGGTCGCTTGTACCAATGACGGTGACGTTCGACGGATAGGTGAAGCCTGTCACAGTGTAGCCCCAGCTTCCCGCAATGTATGCTTTATCAGCTGACCATATCTTGCCCAGCGCACCAGTGTACTGCGGCCCGCCGGCGTTGACCCTGACCTCATACGCGACCGTCGGCGTCGGCGTGATTGTCGGCGTCAGCGTCCGTGTGAGTGTTGGGCTGAGCGTTGGCGTGAGCGACGGCGTCGTCGTTGGGGTGAAGGTCGGCCCACCAGGCGTTATCGTCGGCGACGGTGTCTGCGTAATGGTTGGTGTGCTCGATGGCGTTGCTGTTGGCGTCACCGTGGCCGTGTTCGACGGGGTGAACGTTGCTGTCGGCGAGCCTGCCTGCGGGATGGCATAGACGACGGTCAGCTTGGGGCGCGTGCTGGGGACGGCAATCATGTCGCCTGAGCGTAGCGTGTACTGCACGTTGCCAGGCTCTGGCTTCAGTATCACACCTTTGTTTGTCGATGGGCTGCTGACCCACTGCTGCACCATGTTGGTCAGGTTGAAGGTGTGCCAGGTCATGGTCATGGCCATGGTGACGAAGTCGTCCGCCACGGCAGCGCGATCAGTGGCCGTGTTGTTGGCCCCTGCTGCGCCCCATGGTGTGCCTGTCGATGCGTCACTCCAATTGGTCGTACACGGGCTCCAGGCGCGCAACATGCGGTAGGCGCCGATGCTGAGTGGGTTGCTGTTCGTTTGGCTTTCTGCGTAGACGCTAAGGGTGGCCGAGACGACGACCGCGTTGCTTGGGATGCCGGTGAGCGGGAATTGCAGCAGTGGATCGCGCACATCGCCGCCGCGGGCGTAAAGCATCTGGCTGGTGCAGTAATTATTGAGTTGCTCCCCGAACGAGTTACTGAGATAGGTGTCTGGCGCACTGTAAGACGGATCGGGACTGACGCCATTCTGGTAGACGGCAGTGACGGTCTGGCCGACGGGAACAGTGGCCGTGCTTGTGGGGGTTGGCCCACCGGTCGTCGCCGTTGCTGTTGGCGTCGCGGTGGCGGTTGGCCCGCCACTGCCAGCCGGATAGACATAGATGGCGTTGACCTTGGCGCTATCGAGCTGGCTGGCAAACTGGATGGCCAGCAGGCCATCGACGACGTCGGCCTGGAAGGTGCGGTCGTGGGCTGTCAGCGTGCCAGCCTGGGCGACGATATCGAAGTTGTCCAGGACCACGGCGCCTTGCAGCCTGACCTGGAACTTGCGCATGTTGGGCGTGGTGTAGTACAGCTCTGCGAATTTGAGCTGCACGTTGTAGCTGCCATTGGGCAGCGTGACGGTGTAGCCGCCGCCGGCCCCCCAGTAGCGCTCACTCTGGTAGAGCGTGTCGTCGGTCGTCCCTGCGATCGCGCTTGCCACGGAGTACGTATGGGGGGTGCCTGCTGTCCAGTGTCCCCAACTGCCCAACGAATAGGGGCGATCAGCCTGCCATAGATTGAGGCTGCCGTCCGTGTAGTCGAGGCCGCCGGCGTTGATGCGCACCTGCGCGCCGGCAAGCGGCGTCGGTGTGACGGTGCTGGTCGGCGTCACCGTCGGCGTTGCAGTGGAGGTGGACGTGGGCCCGCCGGGAGTGACGGTTGGCGTCGCGGTGGGCGGTTCGCCGCCGCTGCCGGAGCCGACCTTGACCATATGCACGTAGAGGTCAGCAACACCGCCATTGTAGAGGCGGAAGTCGTTGCCGCTGAACTGGTTGTTCAACTTGATGTCGTTCAGATAGAAGACGTTGGTGACCCACTGGCGCGAGTTGCTGCGTATGACGGTGCGCGTCTGGGTGTTGTCGTTGACATCCTTGTATTCGAGCGCCCAGGTGTTGCCCGTGGTGGTAATCACATCGAACCAGGTGACGGTGATGATGGCCGAGTTCTGCATGCGCGTCGAGGCAAACTGGTCGTTGACATTCAGGTAGAAGTAATTGTTGCCACTGGCTGTGCTGGTGCGGCGCGTGATCCAACTCTGAGGCCCCTTGCCGGCAAGGATGGGGTCGTACCAGGCATCTGTGCGCCAGACGCTGAACTCGTTGTCCCAGAACTGATTGATGGACGTGGCCGTCACGGTTCGCCCGCCGGCGACTGTCTGATCTTGCGTCATCCAGAAGTCGTAGTTGCCATATTGCGGCCAGCGGTAGTTGTTGTGCGTACCGAAGCCATTGGTGGCCGGATCGTATTCGCGCATGGCCACCCAGACGTCGGGCGTCGTGGCGATCGTCTTTCCCAGATATTGGTCGGCGAAGTACATCATGGGGAAGTTCTCGGTGATCTTCTGGTTCGGGTCCTTGTTGGCAAAGAAGAGGTCGGACTCCAGATTCAGGTAGTCGGGGTGCTTGTTGAGCGCGCTCAGCATGCCCCAGTAGAACTGGTCGAGATCGGGCAACATGTAACGATAGGTCTCGAAGGCGACCGGGATGGTGGCCGTGGGGCTGTTGTTCCAATAATTGATGGGATCCCACTTGCGGCAATTGTAGGGGTAGGTCGTCGCCGGCCATGCATTGTACACATCAGTCTGGTTGGCGTACATGCCGCCGGCAAACAGACCCATGCCATACTTTCCTGCGCCGTATTCCGTCGTGTAGCACTTCAACTGGTTCGAGATGAAACTCGGCGTGTAGACGAGGAAGACGGGCTTGCCGGTATTGAAGCGTGTCATGAAGAGATCAGTTATGGAGTTGACGGTGGCGACCCACAGGTCATACTGTGTACCGGAGTTGGTATAGCCGTCGGCAGACATGGCGGCCTGCACGCAGCCATCGTCCCTGTCGTCGGAGGGTTGGATTTCGCCGTAGAGACCGACACCGATCTGCACCCAGGCGACGTTGGCATTGTTCTTGTAGCGATTGGCAAGCGCGGTGATGAAGTTGGTGTACTTGGTCTTGTAGACGCTGTTCCAGTAGCGGGGAATCTTCCAACCGTCGGCCGCGCAGGTGACGATGGCCTGAGGATAGTTCGTTCTCAGCCAGTTGGGCACGACGATGCCGCCCTCGATGCGCCCGTTGTAAGTTGTGATGCCAAAGGCGCTCTTCTTACCGGTCGCGGTATTGGTGGCGATCATGCTGTCGAGGCGATTCCAGTTGTAGACGCCTTCCGTCGGTTCGAGCTCGCCCCAGGTGTAGAGTTCGTGGCCGCCGGTCAGCATGGGGAACTCAGTCTTGCTGATGGCGCGCCAGTCACGCGCCATGTAGATGCCGGGCGATTTGCCGCCGCTGGTCTTGTCGAGACTGGCGTCGCTATTGAGAGGGCGGGCGCCGGCCAGGCTCTCTGCATCCATGAATGTACCATCGGGCGTGACGCCCGACGGACGCACGGCCAGCTCTGGCTCTTGCCAGGGGACGGACCGTGGATCGACGTCAACGGTCTCTGGATCGCCCGCAGCGCCATCGTTCACTGCATCGATGGGCGGCTCAGCCGCGAGCGCCGATGCGGGCGACGCCGTGGATGGAGCAACCGGTGCGCTGAGCACTGTTCCTGTTGCCACGACGACGAGCGCAAGAAACAGAATGACGACCAACGCCTGCTTTGTGGTCATTTTTGAATACCCTCTCAAGGATTATGGGAAATGGACGGGATAACTGCTGATTGCCTGAATGCTACTGCCCGGGGCCGCGCAGAACACCACAGCCAGCCTGTTCATGCTGTATAACGCCATGTTGCAGGTGTGGATACGCCACAGCGCAAGTATACCAGAACTTGTGCAGTTGTGCTAGTGGTGCTCCAGGCCTTGTGCAAAGTCGCCCGTCTGTGCGTAGGGGCAGATCTGAGACCTGCCTTCCCACGACCACACGCGGCAGGCGGGCAGGTCTCAGACCTGCCCCATACGCATCGTTGCGCCTGTCAAGGGACTTTGCACGGGCCCTGAGGGGTGCTCAAAAAATGAAGTAACTTCCGCCATAGAGTGCGATGGCGGAAGTCCGATCTTTCATCCCCGGCGCGTCATCGCGCAGCGGAGGCCGGAGGCATGGTGCAACGTGCTATGGTACTGACGTAAACTGGCTGATGACCACGGGCAGCATGAGCCGATACGTGCCCTGCGGCTGGCAGTTGTAGCACTGGATCGTCAGCTTGGGCCGATAGGTCGGCGCCGAGAAGTACTCCGACGAGCGCAGGCCGTAGGCAACGATGGAGCCTGCTCCGGCTTTGAGGACGACGCCCTTGTTGTCGGCAGGGTTGCTGATCCATTGCCTGGCCAGGTTGGTGACATCGAAGTCATACCAGGCATCGGCGCTGGACATCACGACTGAATCGGTTGCCGTGGTCGAACGATCCGAGCCGGCATTGGCTCCCGCCACGCCCCATGTGACGCCGTTGGATGCATTGAGCCAGGTTGCCTCCATCTCGCCCCAGGAGCGCATGACCCGGTAGAGGCTGACCGGCAGCGAGGATGCATTGGTCTTGTAGTCGACATGCACGCTGACCGACGCCTTCAGGATGTTCGATGCGGCTGGCAGACTGGAGACATCGAAGCGCAGTAGTCCGGCCCGCACGTCGTTGGAACGCAGCTCGATCGTCGGGCTGATGCCATAGTTGGCGGTGGCGTCGTCGTAGTTGCTGATGAAGGTGTCCTGCACGTTCGTGTACGCTGGCGAGGGGCTGACGCCTTTCTGCAAAACGACGGTGACAGGGGTCGGCGTCGGCGTCAGTGTGCGGGTCGGCGTGCGCGTCGGTGTGCTTGTGATGGTGACCGTCGGCGTTGGCCCGCCTGGCAGCCGGTAGTTGATGGTCAGCCTGGGGCGGAACTCCGCCGGGGTGTTGTAGTCGCTTGAGCGCAGGTGATACTCGACGTTGCCCGCCGATCCCGCCTTGAGCGCCACGCCGTTGTTGCTGGCGGCAGCCTGCACCCAGCCCTGGACAAGGGCAGTCACGTCGAAATCCTGCCAGTAGTTCACATCGGTCAGGGTTGTCGAGGTCGCGATCGTGGCGAAGATGTCGGTTGCGCTGTCATTGGCGCCGGGCAGCCCCCACGTGTTGGCCGTGGTCGCGTTGAACCAGGTCGCCTGTGTGTCGACCCAGGTCCGGCGCACCTTGTGTAGCTCGACCGGCAGCGAGTTGGCGTTGCTCTGGCTATCGACGTAGAAGCTCAGACTGGCCGACTCGATGATGGCATAGCCGGGGATGCTCGAGACATCGAACTTGATCAGACCGGCGCGCTGGTCATTGTTGCGCAGGAACAGCGACGGGTTCGTGCCGTAGTTCGCGTTCTGGTCGCTGCCGTAGTTGCTGATGAAGGTATCGGCCACGCCTGTATAGGCCGGGGACGGGCTGATGCCTTGCTGGAACATGACCGTGATCGGTGTGGGCGTGGCAGTAGCCGTGGCCGTGCTGGTGGCCGTGACGGTCGGTGTGGGCGCGGGCGGGCGATACTTAGCCACTGACACCATGTGGATGTACTCGTCGCCGATGCCGCCGTTGAAGATGCGGAAGTCATTCATGTTGGTGTACTTGCCGCTGAAGTCGATGTCGCTGACGGCAAACGTGGTTGTCTTCCACTGGCCGCTATTTGCTTTGGTCACTATGCCGGCGGTCTTTTCGAGCCCCGCTGCATTCTTGTAATACAGCACCCAGTTATCGCTGCCGCTGTCCAGATAGGTGACGGTGATGAACACAGCCGAGGTGATGCTCTGGCCGGTGAGGAAACCGTCGTCGACACGGAAGTACATGTAGTCATTGCCGCTGGCAGTGTCGGTGCGGCGCGTGATCATGCCCGGCGCGCCTGCGCCGGCCAGCTTGGAGTCGTACTGGGCGTTGGCGACGACTGACCCGACGGTGCCACAGGCAACGTCGGCGATGGTATAGGTGCTGATGTTGCTGACGGTGATGGTGCGCCCGCCGGCGACGGAGTCATCGCGGTAGAGCCAGTAGTCGTAGTCACCATACTGAGGGTAGAAGTACGACCTGTTGCAGCCGTGGCCGTTGGTCGCTGGCGACGAATCGCGCAGCGCGACCCAGGCGTTGGGGGCAGTGGCCGTGGTCTTACCCAGATACTGGTTGGCCATGCGCATGACGTCCAGGTTGGCAGCAATCGGGTTGGCCGGGTTGCCGCCGCTAAAGAAGAGGTCCGACTCCAGGCTCAGGTAGTCGGCATGCTTGTTGAGCGCGCCCAGAACGCCCCAGTAGAACTGGGTCGAGTCGGGCAGCATGTAGTGATAGCTCTCGAGCGCCACAGGAATTGTGGCGGTGAGACTGCTGTTCCATTTGACGATGGGATCCCACTTCTGGCAGCCCGAGCCCGGCGGGTTTGAAAGGACGGTTACGGTGTCGGCATAGAAGCCGCCGGCGAAGAGACCCACGCCCTTGCTGGCTGCGTATTGGGTTTCTTCGCTCTTTTCGCACACGTTGATGAAGGTCGGCGTATAGACCAGGAAGAGGCGCTGGCGGCCGGCAAAGGCCGTCACATACTGGTCGGTGACACTGTTGACGGCTTCGATCCACTTGGCCGTGCGTTCAGTGTCGTTGGTAGAGCCCAAGTCCAAATCCATTGCGGTCTTGATACAAACGTCGTCGCTGTTGTCAGATGGCTGAGTCTCGCCATAGAGGCCGACGCCGATCTGCACATAGGCAAGGTTGGCGTTGTTGTTGAGGTGGTTGGCCAGCGCCGTCACGAAGTTGCCATACTTGGTCTTGTATACCGGGCTCCAGTAGCGCGGAATCTGGATGTCGCCGCAGGTGATGACGCCGCCGGGATTGTTGTTCTTGAACCAGTCAGGCGTCTGCAACCCGTCTTCGATGCGGCCATTGTAGGTCGTAATGCCCAGAGCCGTTTTCTTGCCCAGTTCAGTCTGATTGATGATGAAGCCGTCGATGCGGTTCCAGTTGTAGTTCCCTTCGGTCGGCTCCAGTTCTTTCCATGTGAACGTTTCGTGTCCGCCAACAACGGGATAGACGCTGGGATCTATCTTGCGCCAGTCACGGGCAGCATAGACTCCGGGGAAGCCGGTCCCGGGCGTGAGCCTGGCAGGTTCGACGTCATTGACGCTGGCGCTCGTCTCAGGCTCTGTGGCCTGCGTGACGGGTGCGACGGATGCTGCAACAATGGCGGTGGTGACGGCGAGCACGGCGATCGTCACCATTGCGGCCATGATGAGCAGGGTCTTACTCTTCATCTGGTCTCTCTCCCTTTCCGAGTGATTGAGTTCGGTGATTCTAGTACTGCTACCGTACATCAGTAAGGACGGCCTGGTTCACCGCAGAGACACCCGATAGAGCGGGGTGAGCTTCGCTGAGAACACAGAGAAGAAAAGGCGAAGAACTCAGTGCTCTCTGCGTCTCTGCGGTGGATTCACGCCCTCGCGGGTGAAAAGTACGGTCGTAGTACTAATAGCCGACCACGATGATCGGCAGATAGACATGATCTTGCAGTGATGGCGTCCCTGTCGTCCCCGGACTCAAGCCGCCAGGCGTCTGAGCCGTGAACGACACGCGGTACCGTTGTCCTGGTTTGCGCTGCTTCGTAGCCGTCGTCGACGTTGAAGCACCGGCCGTCGTTGCGGCCGGCGTCATCGGTGCGACGCATGCACAAGCTCCGCCGCCCGCCAGGACGGAATCGTACCGTATAGATGTAACGCTGGTCGTCGCCGTGATGGTACGGCCGCAGGGGGCACTTTGGTCTTTGTCGAGCCGGATGCTGTTGTTGCGATGCTGTCGGCTGGCGCTGGTGCGTTTGCTCATGCTATGCCTGCTCCCTTCGTGTGCAGTGCTTCTTGCTTGAGAATCCATGCCGCGGCTTCTGCGAGATTGTGGCAAATGTGCGTGTGGCGGCGCTGCAACTCTGTCAGTTTCTGCGCCTGTGCGGCGCCGCGTCCCGTGAGCACAAGAATGGGCCGGCAACCCGTCGTCTGGGCCAGCTCCACGTCGGTCGCAGCATCGCCGACAAGGTAGGAATGGGCCAGATCAATGCCGTGCTCGCGCTGCGCCTGCAGGAGCAGGCCGGGGCGGGGTTTGCGGCACTGGCAGTGCTCGTCGGGCGTGTGAGGGCAGATGTAGATGGCGTCCAGGCGGCCGCCGTGGGCGTGGACGGTGTCCTGCAGATGCCGGTTGATTGCCTGCACAGTCTGCGCGGACGTCAGACCACGGTTGATGACCGATTGATTGGAGATGAGGATGATGGCGAGTGACGTTTGCGCCAGTAGCTCGATGGCTGCCAACGCGCCGGGTAACAGAACAAACTCATCCAGGCTCTTAACGTGGTCGGCGCGGTTGACGTTGATCGTCCCGTCCCGATCCAGAAATATGGCGCGACGTGCAGGCATGGGCGCTCCTGAGTAAACCTGGAGCATGATAGCATAGAAGACCCGATATTGCAACCGCAACGGATGGAACGCAGACGAACGTCCCCGCTCCGCGAGGACAGGCTAACGAGGCGCAGCGTCACGCAGATCACGAGCTTTGAAGGTTCAGAGTTCCGATCTTCTCCGAAAGATCGGAACTCTGAACGTGAGAGGCAATCCCACCACGGTGTTACCATACCCTCGTGAGCACAACCGGGCATGAAAATGTCCGGCTATGTGGAGTACGACGAGAGCCTGCCCCGCTGTATCGGGCACTCCTGTCGTCGTAGCGACGAAGGGATTCGTCGCACTCCACAGACGTATTTTCGTATCAGACACGGAGTTACTTCACCTTTTCTCGGCGGTCTCTGCGTCTCGGCGGTGAAAACACTCCCCGGTGGCCACTTTCTCCGACAGGCTGTTAGCGCGACCAGGACAGCCGCTCATAGTCCCAGCGTTTGAGCTGGACGTTGGCGTCGACCAGTTTCGTCACGTTGCCGCCATCAGCGTTCATGACGTAAACGGCCCACGTGCCGCTGCGATCGGAGCGGAAGGCGAGCATGCCGCCATCGGGCGACCAGACGGGAATACCGTCGGACGCGGCGACGTTGGTCAGGCGCGTCACATTCGTACCGTCGCTGTTCATGCCATAGATCTCCCAGTTGCCGTCGCGGTTCGAGCCAAAGGCGATTGTCTTGCCATCGGGCGACCAGGCCGGGCTGGAGTCGTTACCGTTGGTGGTCAGGCGCACGCGCCCGCTGCCATCGGGGTTGATGATCCACAGCCCGCAGTCTCCACCGACGCACCCTTTGAAGACCAGGCGTGCGCCATCGGGCGACCAACTGCCTTGCTGCCCGTCAGTGACGCGGCGTTGGCCGCCGCCATCAGGATTCATCACCCACACGGCAAGGCCGCGCTGGTCGGCGCGCGTGAACACGATCGTGTTGCCGGCCGGCGACCAAATGGGGTAGGAGTCGTAGTTGCTGTTGGTCAGGCGCGCCTTGCCGCCGCCGTCGCTCACATTCATGGTGAAGATGCCGCCCTGAACCCAGTCATAATAGACGACGCGCCCGCCATCGGGCGAATAGCTGGGTTCGCTGCCCCAGGTTGTCAGTTTGACCGAGTCGGTGCCGTTGCTGTTCATGACATAGATTTCGTAGCCACGTGCGGCATCGAGGGTGAAGGTGGTGTAGACAATCCGTCCGCTGGCTTTGGGCTTGGGGGCGGGGGTGGGGGGCGTGTCGGTCGGTTTCACTGTCGCTGTCGGCGGAACAGGCGTCGGGGTCGGCGGCACAGCGGTGGCTGTTGGCGGCACGGGCGTAGCCGTGGGCGGAACAGGCGTCGCGGTCGGCGGCAACGGTGTGGTGGTCGGCGGCACGGGCGTTGCCGTTGGTGGAACCGGCGTCGCGGTCGGCGGCACAGCGGTGGCCGTTGGCGGAGGAGCGGCCGCAACCGGAACTGTTGTCGCTGTTGCGGGAAGCGGCGTCGCGGTGGGCTGCGGCGCAGGGACCGATACGCATGCGGTACAGATAAGCACCGAGATAACCAAGACCAGTAGAAGACGTCTCATGTTGACCTTTCTCCTTTTGTTGATCCTCTTCGTTGGCTCCAGCCGCTATACCTGTACAATAGACAACGACGTGGCGACAAGCAGGGATACGCCTCATTGCCCTTGTGCGCCACGCTGTGTGCTGCGTCCCTGACGCGCAGCGCGAAGCACGCCCGGTCAGGATGTGCTTCGCGCCCCGTGCTGACATATCGTTACGGTGTGTGCGACGAGACTCAGGCCGCGCATGTCTAGCTCTTGAGCAAGTCTTTCACGGCGGCGGCGACTTCTTCGATCTGCGCATCGGTCATTTCGGCATAGATGGGCAGAGAGATGACTTCAGCCACGGCCTGATCAGTAGCCGGGAAATCGCCTTTTTTGAGGCCGAGGCGCTGGTAGGCCGGCTGCAGGTGCACGGGAATCGGGTAGTGGATGCGCGCATCGATGCCGCGTGCTTTCAGCCCGTTGAGCACCACGTCGCGACGGGGCAAGCGCGCGCCGAAGATGTGGTAGACGTGCTCGCTTGTTGGCGGCACGTAGGGTGTCATCACAGCGCTGCCCTTGAACAGCTTGCCATAGCAGGCGGCGTGCTCGCGGCGAGCCGCGTTCCACGCATCCAGATGGCGCAGCTTGACGCGCAGGACGGCGGCCTGAATCGAGTCCATCCTGAAGCAGTAGCCCTCGACGGCGTGCGTATACTTACGCGAGCGATCCTGGCCATGGTCACGCAGCAGGCGAATCCTCTCGGCGACCCCGTCGTCGTTGGTCACGACCATGCCGGCGTCGCCATAAGCGCCCAGGTTCTTGCCCGGGTAGAAGCTGAAACAGGCCGAAACGCCGAAAGCGCCGGCGCGCTTGCCGTTGTAGGTAGCGCCGTGCGACTGGGCGGCGTCTTCGATCACAAGTAGACCGTGCTTCCTGGCGAAGGTCATGATGGGGTCCATATCGGCGAGCAGGCCATACAGATGGACGGGCAGGATGGCTTTGGTCTTGCGTGTCAGGGCCTTCTCCAGCAGCGCCGGGTTCAGGTTGAACGTGCGCACATCGATATCGACAAAGCGGATGGCGGCACCGGCGCGGGTGATGGCCTCGGTCGTGGCGACAAAGGTGTTGGGGACGGTGATGACCTCATCGCCGGGGCCAACGCTGCTCGCGACCAATGCCAGGTGCAGGGCGTCGCTGCCATTCGAGACCGCGATACCGTGCTTGACGCCACAGTAGCGGGCAAACTCTTCTTCGAAGGCATACATTTCCTTGCCCATGACAAAACCGCAGCTCTCGACAACGGCCATGATGGCCGGATCGATCTCAGCCTTGATCGTCTGATACTGCGCCTTGAGGTCAACAAGGGGGATGGGCATCGCTTACTCCTTCGTCTTCATGTTAGAAGGCGTGATGGTTCTTTGCCAGCCAGTTCTTTTCCATCAAGAAAGGCGGCAATGGCAAGGTGAATGTTGCATACAGGGTCTTCGTAGTGACGGAACTGCATGGCGCTGATTCTGCGAATGTCCTGCTCCAGAGATGCCACGTCGCGGCACCAGAGCATATAGCCCCGATTCTCCATCTCGCCGAGAAGGTCGTTCTGGTGCATGTCGTAGCGATCGGGATTGCTCACGCCGATCATTAACTTACCCAGACGCAGCACTTCGACGAGCGTTCCCAGCCCGCCGTGTGACACAACCACCCGCGCGCGGCGGTAGTAGTCATCGAGACCGGGCGCAAAACGGAAGTGTTGCGCGTGGCGCGGCGCATAGTCGCCGCGCCCGGTCTGGATAATCACCTCTTCGTCAAGGGTGGGAGCAAGCTCGTCCATGTGCGCGGCCAGGCTGTCGAAGTCGGTGGTGCCGACGGTGACGAAGATCATTACCACAGCCTCCCGGCATAGATGGCCCTGGGACATGCCGCCAGCAGTTCTTCCCATTGCACGAAGAAGAGATCGGCGAAGCGATAGAGCATGCGCCCGGTCGTCGACAGGGCATGAATGCGCGAGCCTGTCTCGATGAAAATCACTTTGACGCGCAGCAGTTTGGCGACTGCGCACACCGGTACGGCCACACTGGGGCCGGTGGAGATGACGGCGTCGGGGCGGGTGCGAAGCAGGATGACAAGCGCCTGCACGGCGCAAGCGGCCGTCTTCAGCAGATCAACGACGGCGCGGTGCGTCTTGTCGCGCGGCCGGATGACCCGAGAAACCGGTCCGGGTTGGGTGATCTTGCTGGCCGAGACCTCATCGTCGCGGACCAGGATGTACGAGTAGCGGTAGGCCGGGCCGAGGAGATCAGCAAGTCGCAGCATCTCCTTCGTGTGCCCACCTTCGCCAAGAACAAGCAGCAGCCGCTTTGTCATCTTAGTTGTGCATTCTATCACAAGGACGTGAATGGTGCATGAATAATTTGGGGTCAGGTGATGACAGTTTGTTCATCTATATGGACGCAGACACAGTCGTCTTTCTGGCGTCAGCGGCGCGACAGCACGCTCTCGTATTCGGCGATCAGGCGGGCGGCTATGCGGTCGAGCGCCAGGTGCTCGACGTGTTGCCTGCCGTTGCTGCGCCGGTTGCCGGCAAGCGCCAGCGCCAGCTTGGCCGCGATGTCCGCCGCCGTCTGCTCGCACAAGTAGCAGTCATCGGTCCCAGCAATGACCTCGCTCACATCGCCAACATCCGTGGAGACGATGGGGAGGTTACAAGCCATTGCCTCTTTGATCACAGTCGGCGAGCCTTCGTAGTCGGACGCCAGCACGACCACGTCGCAGGCGTTCATGAAGTGGGGGATCATCTCGTGCGGCTGGCCGCTGGCGACGACCAACTGCACGCCGGGATCCTTGGCGCTCAGCGTGTCGACGGCGGCTTTGACGATGTCGAATCGCTTCTCGGGCCGCATGCCGGCGCAGAAGAGCACCAGCTTCTTGTCGAGAGGCAACCCGAGCAACGTGCGCGCCTCGTCGCGTGGCTGCGGGCGAAAGAGGTCGAGATCAACGCCGCAGGGGATGATCGTCCCCTTGTCCATGCCTAGCCGATCGCGCACGCGCTGTGACGTGACGATCAGGCGATCGACGAAGGGAGCGAGGGCTTTGCACAGAGTCCCTTGCCAGCCATAGACCACCTCGATGCCATGATAAGTGACGACAAGCGGGTAGCGGAACTGCATGCGAGCAATCGCTCCGGTCAGCGGATAGTGGGCGTGGATCAGGTCGTAGCGGTGTAGCCACGGCCAGGGCAGGTAGCGCAGGAAGCCGGTCAGGTAGTTGAGCTTGTGGCGGGGGCCGTCGATGAAGAAGACGTCGACCTCCACACCCTGGCGGCGCAGCGACTCGACCTGCTCCTGCACGAATGTGCCCAGCGTGGGGGCGTCGGGGCTGGGGTACATGTTTGTGACAACGAGAATCTTCATGAATGCCGTTTCTACTTGCTGCTCTTGTCAGGATTGGCCATGAGCAGGCCATCGATGACGGTGTGATAGCGCGTGAAGTAGGATCGTATGACTGTGCGCACAAGCTGATCGTTGATCTCGGCGAAGGGCCGCGCGTTGTCGATGACAATCAGGCCATAGTCTTGCGCCAGGGCAGCGTAGAGCGCAGTTTGCGCGGCTGCGCTTTGCGGCGACAGCTCACCCTCACGGCGCGCCACGGCGATTGCGGCGGGAATGGCGATGAGGAAGGCGGCTTTGCGCCGCATGGGCTTTGCGGCAGAGTCACCCTCATCCCAGTTCTCCAGGGGGGAGGGGCGGGGGCTGAAGATTGTGAGCAAACGGAAGAATATGCTGCGGCGTTGGCCGGTCACGCTGGCGATGTCGGCAATAGCATCATACGTGTAGCGATCGCAGACGACGACGCGGCCGCGCAAGAGCGGCAGGCGCACGCGCCAGGTGTATTGCCACAGCAGGTCGAGCGTGACCAGTCCGCTCCAGACGGCGCGCAGCAACGGGTTGCGCAGCATGGCGCGCCGGCCTCCAGCGCGCGCTTCCTGCGTGGCGGCGGGCGCGGTTGGGCGGCGCAAGAGGGCCTTGCCCATGCGCACGACGAGATCCGTGAGCCGCGACGAACCGCTGCGACTCCAAACGTAGGATGTGCGCAGGTCGCAGAGCTGCAAGGCGTTGATCAGCGCCTCGGCATGGCGGGTCTTGCCGCAGCCGTCGACGCCGCTAAGGGTAACGAGCATCCCCGGTTGGCTGTGGATGTTCAGCTTGAGCCTGGCGCCATTCAGTGTGTGCCGGACAACATCGTAGGTCTTGCCCGCAACGCTACGCTGGCGGTCGTGCAGGCACTTGGCGTAGAAGAGCCCCTTGCTGAAGCGGAAGCTGACGCGCAGCGGCATGGTCAGTGGGCCGCCGCAGATCGCCTCGATGTATGCTCTGTGCTGGCTGCTCAGTGCGTGTTCGGCCTGTTCGACGATCGCCTCGGGAAAGAGGGTCGAGCCATAAATGGCGGCATCGAGGCGGCCGAAGACGGCGACAATGATGTCCAATCCATCCAGCCAGCCCTTGCGCTCGGCCAGCCCGCGCATGCGCGGCCAGGCAAGCTCGCCTGAGCGCAGGCAATGGCGCACCTTGACCAGGTCGCCCAGCTTGAAGGCCTTGTTCTCATAGAGGGCGTGGGCAGTCGTGATCAGGAAGGCATCTTCAGGATGGGGGATGAGCAGATCGCCGTCGTCTGGCGCCGGGCGCGCGCGCTGCAAAAGGAGCGGCTCATCGAGGAAAGAGACGGCCCAGCCCACATGTTCGTGCAGATGGTGCGCTGCCACCTGCTTACCGGCCTCGAAGCGCTTGAAGAAGAACTTGCGCGGCTCCTCGAGCGTACGCAACTCGACATAACCGAGACGGCGCAGGGCAGAGCGCGCCCCAGGGACGAGCGTTGCTGCAACCAGATCATCGACGTTGTCGCTCAGGTGGGGGAATGACGGGGCAATGCCGGCCGACTTGATCAGCACGTCGGCAATGCCGGCCCGGGCGAAAGCAGAACGAATCGTTGCGTATTCCTGGCGCGCCTGGCGATATGCCTGCTCTTCAGCCGCAAGATACGACGCAAATGGTTCTTGTGTGAGCAGGCCACGCCAGGTCGCGCCGCCATACTGGCGCGCCGGCAACAGAGAGACCTTGTTGCGCTGCAGCAGCTTGAGCAACGACGCCTCGTCGCTGAGAGGCGTGAGCGCAGCACGTGCGTCGCCTGGCATCGCACTGTGCAGAGGATCGGCCAGAGCGGCGACAAGGGCTAGATCGGACGAAATGGTCATGTTGGTCAAGCTGTCACCTGTTGCATAATATCGCGTGCGACGGAAGGCCACGAGAAGGGCAACGCCAGAGCGCGTGTGCGGGGGCTGGCGACCTGGCGTGCGGCCAGCGTATGGATGACGAGCTCCCAGTCGTTGCGCGCCACGCTCAGGCCGCCCCCGGCGGGGAAGAGCGCGGGCAGGTCGCCGTAAGGCATGGTCACTACCGGCAGGTTGCAGGCCATAGCTTCGAGCACCGACAACGGCACCGCGATGGCGCCGGTGGCAGACGTCACCGGGAAAACGTAGCAATCGGCTGCCTGGTAGTAGTGTTCGATATGTTCGACAAACTGGCGCACGACGATCACGCCAGCCCGTTCGAGACGTTGTGCCAGGCTGTCGTCCTGGTCGGTGCTGGTGCTGCCGACGAGGACGGCCTGGCAGCCGGCCTGTTGTATCTGTTCCAGAACGGCCACATTGCGCCCGCTGTTGATGTGCCCCACGTGCAAAACGATGAAGCTCTGCGCCGGCAAGCCCAGGCGGGTGCGCAGCCCGGCGCGCGCGTCCGGGGCAGGCGGAGTGAACCGCTCAGCGTCGACGCCGCTGCGCACGGGCAGCACGCGGCAGCCCAGGCTCTCCAGGAGCGTACCCATCGCTTTGGACTGGACCAGAATCAGCGGCGGTTTGATGAAGCGTATGGCCAGGCTGGTCAGTGGATCGTAGGCGCGTGGCTGCAAGGCGAGCATGGCGATGCGCGCCCGCGCTGCGTAACTGTGCAACACGCGCGTGCGCAGCATGGCGGCGGGTGTGGCGCTGGCTGTCGGGATATACAGAATGAGCTGCGGATCGAACGTGCGCACTGTCTCGCGCAGCGCAGCGCTCTGCAAGAGCTTGTTGGCGGCGACATTGCGAACGCCTTCGGCGGCGATATCTTCGCCCAGCGTCGTCAGCGCCAGGACATCGTGCTCCTGGCGCAGCGCACGGGCCAGATGAATGGCCGTGTTCTTGAAGCCCTCGTCGAGGGGCGGGCGCAGCCGTTCAGAGAAGAGCAGGACGCGCATCACATGTCCCCCTGGCCCAGATGAACCCACAGCCCGCTGAGCTTGGTTGCCACCTCTGCGACGCTGAAGCTGCCGTCGACGGCCACGCGGCATAGCGCGAAAAGATCGTCGCCAGGCGCACACGTTCCGCGCCGGGCGCTCATCGCACATGAGAATCCCGCCTGGCGCACCATGTCCTTGATCGGCTGGTTGAAGTCGGCAGGCTCGCCGTTGGGGTAGGCAAAAGAACGTTCAACCGGACCCAACTCACGCTCGAGGTCCGCGGCGCAACCGGCGATCTCGTCATGCGCTTTCTGCACGCTGGCCCGCGCCAGGATAGGATGGGTGCGCGTGTGCCCGCCAAACGACACCAGCCCGCTTGCCTGCATCGCACGCACCTGATCCCAGGTGAGCAGACGATAGCGGGCGATCTGCTCAGGCTTTGCTGATGTCCGTTGCCTGATTTCTTCGACCAGGCGCAAACGCTCGTCGTCGGGCGCCGCCTTGAGGTATGGCATGAGCGCGCGGCGCAGTTGCTGCTTTTCTAGTCCGAGCAATGAGGCGGGCAGGACGTCCGTGATGTCCGCGCCTGTCCTGGTGGCCAGGGCGATCCAGCTAAACCAGAGCACATCGCTGCTGCCGATGTAGCCGGTCGTCAGGAAGACCGTCGCCGGGGCCTGGAAATGCTGCAAGACGGGGTAGACCTCGCTGTGGAATGCGGCGAAGCCGTCGTCGAAGGTGATGGCAAGCGCGTTGGCGGGCAGCGTCACCTTCTCTTGCAACGCCGCCAGCGCCTGCGCCAGTGAGACGATGTGATAGGCGCGACTCAGGAACTGCATGTGGCGGGCGAACGCCGCGGCATCGATATCGTGGTAGGTGAGAATGGCGACGCGGCGGCGCGTCCGCCAGCGCTGCAATGTCGCAACACCGCAGGTGGAGATGACCGTGCCATACAGTTCACGGAACGAGATACGGTTGCGCATACTCAAATGGCGTCGCTATCGCCCATGCTGATGAGCCAGTTCTTGAGGTCGGTGTGGTCAACCCCCAGACCGTTCGCTGGCAGGTTCTTGTCGTACACAATCAACATCATCTTGCCCTGGTAGCGGCGAGCGCCGAACTTCTCGAAGCGCTCCAGGTAGTGGTCTGGACTCTGGATGCGAAAACCGACGAGATCAGCCCCGCCGGCGCGCGCATCCTCGATGGCGTACCATGCGGCAACGTCAAACAGCCAGGCGGGGTCGGCGTCGAGGATCAGGTCGCTTATGTGCGCCTCGGTTGCGCCGTCGCGCTGCACAATGCGGATGATGCTGCACCCGACCAGCTTGCCATCGATCTCAAACGCCCGCTTGATATAGGCGAACGGGCAGTTGGCGTAGCGCCAGTTCAGGTAGCGGCTGTCGCGCAGCAGCGAGATCGGATAGCGCTTGCTCACACGCTGCCATAGGTCATCGAAGCGGCTATCGAAGCGCTCGATGACGGCGCTCTTGACACGACGATAGCCGGCTGGCTTGTGCCAGTCGTGAAAGAGCTTCAAATAGATGTCGCCGGCAAGGCCGATCAGTGCAGCCTGGGCGCTGTTCTTGTAGGCGCGTTTGGCGACCACCGCCGTGTGAATGGGCCGCAGCGACGCCTTGATGAAGCCGAGCTCTTTCCAGCCGAACTTGAGGTGGCCGGGACGAGCGGCGTCATTGGGGAAGCCGATAGTGAAGCGGTAGCCCATCGCCGGCAGGTCGGCGAAGACCTGCGCAGCCATGGCCGGAAACATGCCCTGTTTGCGATAGTCGGGGTGGGTCATGATCTCCACCGCCTGCGTCACCGGCATGGGTACGCCATTGACCTGCATTTCTTCCGGAATCATGCCATAGCGGCCGCAGATGCGGCCATGGTCGTCGGCCACCCAGCCCATGTCGGCGCCATAGGGGTTTTTCTCGATGTACCAATCCCAGAGCGCCTGGTCGGGTTCATGGCCGGCGACGGCTTCCATCAAGGCCAGGCTCTGTGCTTTGTCTTCTGGTTGGTATTGCCTGACGATCCAGTTGGGCATAGCGAGCTCCTGTGTGA
>CAYOEZ010000061.1:0-21293 GCA_964402955.1 uncultured Ktedonobacterales bacterium
ATTTCGGCTGTACCCAGGCGATAGCCGGACACCTTGATCACATCGTCCACGCGTCCGATGATCCAGAAGTAGCCGTCCTTGTCCTTGCGCGCGCTGTCGCCGGTGAAGTAGACGCCGGGAAAGCGGCTCCAATACTGCTGCACATAGCGGTCGGGATCCTGGTAGATGGTGCGCAGCATCGCCGGCCACGGCTGCTTGAGCACAAGATAGCCCTCGTCGCCAACAGCCACCGGTTTGCCGTCTTCGCCATAAACGTCGGCCTCGATGCCCGGAAAGGGGCGTGTGGCGCTGCCTGGCTTCAGATCGACAACGGGCAGCGGTGTGATCATGAACATGCCGGTCTCGGTCTGCCACCACGTATCCATGATGGGGCAGCGCTCCTTGCCGATCACACGGTGATACCAGCGCCATGCTTCAGGGTTGATCGGCTCGCCCACACTGCCCAGCAGACGCAGGCTGGACAGATCGTGGCGATTGGGCCAGGCCTCGCCAAAACGCATCAGGCCGCGAATAGCGGTGGGAGCGGTGTAAAAGACGTTGATACTGTACTTCTCGATCAGGCTCCACCAGCGGTTGGGGTACGGGAAGCTGGGGGCGCCTTCGTACATGAAACTGGTCGCGCCCAGCAAGAGCGGGCCATAGACTATATAGCTGTGGCCAGTGATCCAGCCCGGGTCGGCCGCGCACCACCAGCGGTCTTCTTCCTTGAGGTCAAAGACGGTGCGTAGCGTCGTGCCGACGCCAACCATGTAGCCGCCATGTGTATGCAGGATGGCCTTGGGCTTGCCTGTGGTGCCGGAGGTATAGAGGAGGAAGAGAGGGTCTTCGGCATCCATTTCTTCGGTGTCGCAGCGGTTGCCGCTGCCGCCCACGCGTGCGATCGGCAGATTCATCAGATCGTGATACCAATAATCGCGTCCCGGCTCCATCGGCACATCCTGACCGGTGCGCTTGTAGACAATCAGGTGCTCGACGGTGGGACTGCGCTTGAGCGCTTCGTCCATGATCTGCTTGAGCTGGACGATCTTGCCGTTGAGGAAAGCGCCATCGCAGGTAATGGCCACCGTGGACTGGCTATCCTCGATGCGCCCGTGCAGCGCCTCGACCGAGAATCCGCCATAGACCACCGAGTGCACCGCCCCGATCTTGGCGCAGGCCAACATGGCGATCGGCAGCTCGGGCACGCGGCCCATGTAGATCGTCACCCGGTCGCCTTTCCTGATACCCATGCTGCGCAGAACGTTGGCAAAGCGGCACACGTCGCGGTTAAGGGCGTGGTAGGAGAATGTGCGAGCCTCACCGCTCTCGCTTTCCCAGATCAGGGCAAGCTTATTACGCCGCCAGGTCTTGACGTGACGGTCCAGGCAGTTGTAGGCGATATTGGTTTTCCCGCCCACGAACCATTTGTAGAATGGCTTGTTGGAATCGTCGAGGACTCTATCCCAGGGCTTGAACCATTCAAACTCTGCGGCTTGCTCGGCCCAGAAACCAGTCAGGTCGGCGCGTGCATACTGCGCCATTTCCTCGTAGCTGCGGACGTTGGCCGATGCCACGATGTCGGGTGATGGCCTGTAAAGCTCCTGTGCTCCCTCTTCGTTCGCCATGCTTTTCCTCCTGCTTGATTTGCCCGCGGCGATGGCAGCAGTATAGAATATTAATGCGCCGCGAAAGTATAGCAAAAGGTATGGTTCATGTCAACGAGCGGAATAGGGAGAATGCACAAAGAAAGTGGCTTGACGAGCCGGGGACGCCGGAGTATACTCACAAGAGGTCGGGCCGTACGACCGTGTCTGCTGGCTGGGGCAACGCCCGCATATTTGACTGTGGAGGCTGAACATGGAACAACGACGCTTTGGCGACTCGGATCTGGTGTGCTCGGCGCTTGGCTTCGGCACCTGGGAGTTGAGCGTAACCGGCTATGGTCTGATCGATTGGGGGGATGTGAACCGCGCCGTCAACCTGGCGCTCGATCGCGGCGTGACGCTCTTCGACACGGCAGAGGTCTATGGCCCCTTCCATTCTGAGCTGCTGCTGGCGCGCGCGCTGGGCGCGCGCCGCAAGGATGTTGTGCTGGTGACCAAGGTCAAGGCAGGCGTAGAGAACGCCATGCTCATCCTGGCCTGTGATGGCGATGGCGGAGGGGTATGGGTGGGCAAGGCATATGTTCAGGTTCGCCGCCTGCCGTGGCCTGCTGCGCGATGCTGATCACAACGTCCGGCTGGCGATTGCCGATCCTATGGCCGCGCGCCACCAGCGCCTTCTTAAGCTCCTCGACGCCGAAGGCAGCGGCCGGGCCCAGTTTGGCGGAAAGCTTGAGCGAGATCATGGGATAACTCATGATGAATATCTCTCCTTAGCTCAACCCGCTGGAGTCTTTGAGATCTCGGAGGGTTGATCTCTTCTTTTGTTACATCATCACTGCTTCGATGTTCAGTATCTTGCACAGCTTGACAAGCTCGGCGCGGTAGTCCCCGGCAACCGCGTGCAGGTGGTTGGCCTCCAACTTTTGCACCAACTCGTCCACCGGCACATCCATACGCACGAAGGCATGCGGCCAGTTGGGGCAGGCGCCCTTGACCTCTCTGATATCATGCTCCACTGCCTGCCCGTAGGCAATAACCATGCGGTAGCCGGAGCTAGAGCGCGAGAGGCGAGCGAAGGTCAAATCGCCGGGGGCGAAGACGAACTCCAGGTGGGCACCGCCGCCAGCGTACTTGGCAATAGCAGGGACAACACGGACGCGAGCGAGGTTCACTGCCGGATCATTGCTACGCCCGGCGAACCAGGTGGCCGTGGCGCCGCAATTGGGCAAAACGTACACGCCTTTGCGCGCATCGAAGAAGCGCACGTCCAGCAGGCACGATGGCTTGCCCGACAGCAGCGTTAGCATCTGCATCGTCAAGGCCCCGTCGGAGTCCGCCTCGCAGGAGAGCGGCACGGGCGCTTTGGGGCCTCGCCAATCATAGGGATCGTTGATGAAGGCAGCGCTCAGGCATTGCACGCTGAAGAACTCGCTCATATCATAGTGGCACTTGAGCCCGACAAAGTCAAACTTGAACTGGTCGATGATCTCCTGCACAGCCACCCAACAGCGCACTTCGACATCAAGCTTCTCGGGAGTAAGCTGCACGCCATCATAGGCGACGGCGCGTGCCTGTCTCTCGATCCAGGTGCGTGCCTTGTTGGCTACATCGGCAGACACCAGCCTAGCACGGCGCACGATCTCACTCTGATCGACATGATCGACGTCGATGCCAAAAAACTTCTGCCACAACTCTCCCGGCGCCGCGCCGGTGAGCATGCCGATGCTGCGCCCGCCGATCAGCCCATAGATCTGTCCGCGCAGGCGTGTGGCAGTGGCCGCTGCCCGCGCCCATGTCAGCACCTGTCCGGGGACGGATGCGTCATCCACGTCTGCCCACATGCGCTCGTGGGCTATGCCCACCTGCGTCAAGGAGCCGGCGGCGCCCAGCAACCCACCAAGCCCGGGATAGCGCTCATCACGCGGCCCCAAGAGCAAGAGTGGGACATGGAGCATCTGCGCGGCAATCACTGAGTAGTTGGGGAAGGCAAAGACCGGTATGTTGAAGATGACACAGTCCAGATGCAAGCTATCCACCTGCTGCGCCAATTGGCGCGCCATCGCGCTGCTGTGCACAATGTCAGTGGCTCGCACCACCTCCATCTCGCCAGTGCTTTCCAACAGTGCCTCTATTCTCCCTTCATGGGCCGCAATATCAGGTGCCAAACACGCGTGAACGCGTTCACGACCATCCGAAAACGAAAGCAACCCAGCGCGTATCATGTACATACCCCTTATGCTGAGCATTCACGAAGCAGCAGAGGTCCGGCCTCTCAGAGATGTGGCATATCTTAGCCATCATGCGTTACGCGCGCCTGCTACATGCAGATCGCGCGCCCGATGGCAGTTGGCAAAGGGGCCGGGCTGCACATCTTCCAAGACGGGCGTCTGCTGGCGACACATATCGATGGCGTAGTGGCGGCGTGGGTGGAAGAAGCAGCCGGAGGGCAGGTTGGCCGGATCGGCAATCACGCCAAGGTTGTGGGTGATCAGGATGATCGCCATGTTGGCTTGCTCCTGGAGTGTGCGCAGCAGACCGAGAATACGCGCCTGCGTTGCCACATCCAGCGCTGTGGTCGGTTCACCAGCAATCAATAGCCGTGGGCTACACACAGGGCCATGGCGATCATGGCCCGCTGGTGCAGCCCACCGCTCAGTTGGAAGGCATATTCGTCCTAGGCTCGCTCTGCCTGCGGGATCCCCACCCGGTTGAGCATGGTCGCAGCCCGCACTCGCGCTTCCTCTTGGCTAACCTTAAGGTGATAGATGATGCCTTCGTTTATCTGGTTGCCGATAGTGTGAACGGGGCTGAACGACGTCATTGGCTCCTGGAAGACGTAGGTGATGTCCTTGCCGCGGATGGAACGCATCTCCATAACCATCCGCCTCCAGCGTCGCTAGATTGGTGATCGCTTCCTGGTTGTTAGCCCGGGTCTGGCGCAGGAGTAATGGCCTTCCACGATTCGGCCTGGCTTATCAATTTCTGTCCTCCTGGTTGTGCTTCTGGCTGATAATCAGACCCACTTCAGTTTGAACAGTTGTATGCCGCCCTTCAGATCCTCGACACTGCTGATGTACCATTGGTCGCCCACCTGCACAACTTCCGGCGCCGCCACGCGCAACGTCGTCACCCACATGCTATCGTCGCCCAGCCCGAAATTGAAGGGGTCTTTTGAGCGGTAGACATGGGTGCGGGCTGGCGAACGGTACTCGCTGGTACGGAAGAGGTAGTAGTAGCCATCGAGGAACACGACAAACGGGCACTCGGTGCTCCAGAAGCCGGCACCTGAGGTGAAGCCACCCCAGGACACATCGCGGTGATCTGACCAGTTGATGAGATCGCTCGACGTGCGCACATAGACCTTGCACGGGCGACGAGTGCCGGTGTCAAAGCCACAATAGTAGCACACCCAGTCATTGCCAACCTGCATCACCATTGGATCGCGGGCTTCGCCCGGGCCGACGAAGAGGCGGCTGTAGCCCTGGCTGCTCTTGTAGCGCTCGAAGGTGCGGCCGTCTTGCGACGTCGCCAGGCAGATCTGGCACTCGCCCAGCTCCGTGTTGTGGCCGCCGTAGAACATCCAGTACACATCATTGTGCAGGATGACGTGTGGCGCTTGAATCCACTCCTCGCCGAACCAATCGTTGATGCTCTCGCCGGCGGCGCGATCGACGCGCATGGTAATGCCCAGCGGCTTCCAGAAAGGCTGCTCAAGTGATAGGCTCTCCCACTCGTAGAGGACGCGCCCCACCTTGGTGCCGCGCACGCACGAGAGAACGTGCCATGACCCGTCTCTGGCTTGCCAGATGGCATGATCCACCGGTTCATGCTCCGGCGGATTGTAAGCCAGGTCGCCCATATCCGGATAACCGGTGATGTGCCAGGGATCGCTGTCAAGAACGGGCAGACGCGGGATTGCTTTGTCTTGTGGCATTAGATGTCTCCTTCGGTTATTGCGTGTAGGTCGGCACTCTTGCGCCGACGGCGCGCATAATTCCGCCTGCCTACACAACGACGTATTCCTATACCCACTTCAGGTGGAACAATTGAATACCACCCTTGAGATCTTCGACGCTGCTGATGTAGTACTGATCGCCGAGTTGTACGACCTCGGAGGCAGAGATGCGCAGCGTCTGCACCCACTTGCTGTCGTCGCCCAGCCCGAAATTGAAGGGGTCTTTTGAGCGGTAGACATGAGTGCGCGCCAGAGGGTAATACTCGCTGGTTCGAAACAGATAGTAGTAGCCATCGACGTACACGACAAAGGGGCATTCTGAGCTGACTGCGTGCGTTCCGCTGGCGAAGCCGCCCCAGGAAACCTCGCGGTAATCTGACCAGTTGATGAGATCGGTTGATGTGCGGGCGAAGACTTTGTTCGGCCTGCGCTTGCCAGTGTTGTTTGCACAGTAATAGCAGACCCACTGGTTGCCCACCCGCAGGACCATGGGGTCTCGCGTCCCGCCAGGGCCGACAAACAGCCGGCTGTAGCCCTGGGCATTCTTGTAGCGTTGGAATGTGCGCCCGTCCTTCGACGTGGCCAGGCAGATCTGGTGTTCGCCGAGCTCAGTGTTGTGGCCGCCATAGAACATCCAATAGGTATCGTCGTGCACGATGACATGAGGAGCTTGAATCCACTCTTCACCATACCAGTCGTTGATGCTCTCGCCGCGTGAGCGATC
The DNA here is from genome assembly GCA_964402955.1 of uncultured Ktedonobacterales bacterium. Lineage (GTDB taxonomy): Bacteria > Chloroflexota > DTOL01 > DTOL01 > DAOUCN01 > CAYOEZ01. The sequence continues at coordinate 6,263 of CAYOEZ010000061.1, forward strand.
AACACGCATCGTCACGCCCACTGGCTTCCAGTTCTTCTGATCGATCGCGTCGCCTTCCCAACCGTAGAAGACCCGGCCTATTCTGGTGCCGCGCACACAAGCCCAAACATGCCACTTGCCATCGCGCGACGGCCAGATGGCGTGGTCGACGACTTCATGATCAGGCGGACTATAGGCCAACTCGCCGAGATCAGGGTAACCGGTAATATGCCAGGGCGCGCCGTCAAGCATGGGAACGCGTGCTATTTCTGCCATGACACTTGTCTCCTTATGCACCGATATCGAGTACCTATATCCACCTCAGGTGGAACAACTGCACGCCGCCCTTCATGTCTTCGACGCTGCTGATATAGTACTGGTCCCCATCCCGCATGATCTCGGACGCCGCGCAGCGCAGGGTCTGTACCCACTTGCTATCATTGTTCAGGCCGAAGTCAAAGGGATCTGTAGAGCGATAGACATGAGTGCGGGCAGGAGAGTAGTACTCGCTGGTGCGGAACAGGTAGTAGTAGCCGTCGACGTACACGACAAACGGGCATTGGGCGCTAAGCGGGCCTGTGCCGCTGCTGAAACCGCCCCATGACACTGCACGGTTATCCGACCAATGAATCAGGTCACTGGAGGTGCGGGCATAGACGATGTTGGGCTGTTTCAGCCCGGTCTTATTGCCGCAGTAATAGCAGACCCACTGGTTGCCTACCCGCAGTACCATTGGGTCGCGGGCATCGCCCGGCCCGACGAAGAGGCGGCTTTGGCCCTCTCGATTCTTGAAGCGCTCAAACGTGCGGCCATCTTGCGACGTCGCCAGGCAGATCTGCGACTCATTGAGCTCGGTGTTGTGCCCGCCATAGAACATCCAGTACACATCATTGTGCAAGATAACGTGGGGCGCTTGAATCCACTCCTCGCCGAAGAAATCGTTGACATTTTCGCCGTAGGACTTGTCTGCACGCATGACTATGCCATGTGGGCTCCAGTTGTGCTGCTCCGGAGAGCTACCCTCCCAGCCGTAGAAGACGCGGCCAACCTTAGTGTAGCGAATGCAGGCCCAGATGTGCCATTGGCCGGCGCACGACTGCCAAATAGCGTGGTCAACGATCTCATGCTCCGGCCCATAGGCCAGGTCGCCCAAGTCGGGGTAGCCGGTGATATGCCAGGGATTGCCATCGAGAACGGGAACGCGTGGAGTTACAGTCATCTGTTCGGTTTCTCCTTAAGTGCCTTTCTCCGACAACCAGCTAACCCTTCAGCCCCGTTAGCGTGATACCTTCGATCAGATACTGCTGCGCTAATAGGAAGACGATCACCACCGGAATCACGGACAGGGTTACCCCGGCAAGCACCACGGATATGCTGCCCGTACCCTCAACGCCGCGCAGCGTTACCAAACCAAGCGGTAGTGTGAACTTTTCCCATGACTTGAGGAAGATGAGTGGGCGGAAAAAATCGTTCCAATTGCCATTGAACGTGAAGATTGCCAACACGCTGATGGCTGGGGCCGCCAGAGGCAGCATGATGTTTTTGAATATCTGCGGTGGGCTGGCGCCATCCATGCGCGCTGCATCTTCGAGATCCATGGGAATGGTCATGAAGAACTGCCGGAGCAAGAAGATGCCGAAAGCGCCGGTGAGGCCGGGCAGGATCAACGCCCAGGCCGTATCGGCCAGCCTCAGAGTGCGGATAATGGCGAAGACGGGCACGATGGTCATATAACCCGGAACCATCAATGATGTCATCAGCAGGATAAACAGGACCTGGTTGCCCGGAAAGCGTAGTCGGGCAAAGGCATAGGCTGCCAGGGAACATGTCAGCAATTGTCCTGCCGTCGTCACGATGGCAATGAACAGACTGTTCAAGAAGAAATTCCAGAACGGCACCTGCTTGAAGACCTGGCGGTAGTTATCCCAGTTGAATGTCGTCGGAATCCACGCTGGCGGCAGGGAGAACGATTCCTTAGGCAGGCGCAGGCTGGTCGAGAACATCCAGATGAAAGGCAACAGCATCAAGATGGCAAAGAGAACGAGCAATAGATTGATCGCGTAATGAATCCAGGTGCGCTGCATGTGTACAAGCAATCTCATTGGTTCATCTCCTCTAGTAGACGACCCATTTTTTGCTGAAGGCAAACTGCAGGATCGTGATGAGCAGAATGATGGAGAAGAGTATCAGGGCGATTGTCGACGCATAGCCCATGCGCAAGAAGCGTATGCCGGTCTCATAGATGAAGACGCCTATCGTGCGCGTGGCGTCGCCCGGCCCGCCTGTGGTCATGATGTAAGGAGCATCGAAAACCTGGAAAGCGCCAATGAGGCCCATTACCACGACCAGGAAGACCGTCGGCGAGAGCAGCGGAACGGTGATGTGTCGGAACTGACCAAAGGCGCCAGCGCCATCAATCTCGGCGGCCTCGTAGTACTCACGCGGAATATTCTGCAGCCCGGCGACGAAGAGAACGAAGTTGAATCCTAGGGACTTCCAGACGCTCATGATGATAATCGACCGCAATGCCCAGGCGCTGGAGCTGAGCCAGGAGATACGCGGGCCACCGAGCTGCGTCAGATAGTAACCAATGACTCCGCGGTTCACATCGTACAGATAGGTCCAAACGATGGCGACCGAGGCGATCGAGACGATCACCGGGAAGAAATACGCAGCACGCAAGCTACTGCGCAAGACGCTCGATATTCTGCGATTGACGGCGAGCGCCAGGAGCAGACCGACGCCGGCAGTCAGGCCAATGTGAGCGACCACATAGGTCGCCGTCACGCGCAGACCCGTCATGACTCTCGTGTCGCTGACGAACTGCCGGAAGTTGTCTAGACCAATGAACTTTGCTGGAGTCAAGAAATCCCAGGAGAAAAGCGAAAGGACGAAGGTTGCTACGATAGGAATGAGAGTAAAGACCATCAGCCCGATCATCGCCGGCGCGATGAACACGTATGCCCAGAACACCTCCTGCCCAGACGTGCTTGACAGGAAGCGCAATACTCGCCCTTTGCTCCTGACCTGTGGGACGACTGTTCCTTCGACCATCGAATGCTCCTCCCAGACGTAGACTGCCGTTGCCTAGTAGTACAGCCGCATCTGCATCCTCTGATTTCCAGTCAGCGGACCCTTTTGCAGTCGGCACCCGTCGGCGCGAGCAGAGCGAAGCAATCTCTGCGTCATCTCGTGTGAGGTTGCTTCGTCACTCCTCTGCCCGCGCTAGCGGACCCAGCACATGCGGCAATCGCACTAGTCTATAGCCTTCCCCGTCCCTCACTGTTCTACTTGCCGCGCTTGGCGTAGAGGGCGTTGAGTTCCTTATGGCAGTCAGCCATGGCCTGCTCAGCAGTCCTTTCGTTGGCCGTGACCAGGGTGAGGTAGCGCAGGAAGATGCTCTCGGTTTCGTTGTACTCCGGCGGCGCAGGCACAGCCTTGGACGGCTTATCCAGCATGTCGTAGTAGATCTTGAAGTGCTCTGGCGGCGATCCTGCCTGCACCCAACCCGTGTAGGCAACGGAGCGCCGGGCCGGAGTCTGGGCGACTGCGTTGACGAACATGGTGATTGATTCCTTCTTGATCAGGAACTTGGTCAGCTGCCAGGCCGCATCGGCGTTCTTGCTCGCCTTCATGATGGGGAAGCCGGTGCCGCCAAACTCGTGCGTCTGCGTGCGCCACTTGGGGAAATAGAGGATATCGAAGTCTTTCTGGCCGCCGTTGATGAAGGTGATGCGCATGTTACCGCCGCCGGTGCCAATCATGGCCAGCTTGCCACTGATGAAGGCCGCATTAAAGTCGAAGCCGGCTGGTTGCGGCGAGACCTTGTGAACCCAGATCAGGTCGTGCAGGAATTGAATGGCTTCGATGGTCTTGGGATCACTGGCGATGCTTTGGGTCCAATCGGCATTGAGAAGATCGGTGTCGTTCACGAAGAGCCAGGGGACAGCGCCACCCCAGTAGGCGTTGGCAAAGCCGAAGCCAAAGACATCGCCCTTGGTCAGCTTCTTAGCAACATCCAGGAAGTCCTGTACTGTCCAGTCATCCTTGGGGCGTTCGATGCCGGCATCCTTGAAAAGCTTGGTGTTATAGTGGATGACGGGGCCGTTCCAGGTGAAGGGGAGTTGGTACTGCTTGCCCTGGTAGGCCATGTACTTGAGCAGATTGGGGTGGATGTCGGCGAAGTACTCTTGCAGATCGGCCTTGTCTTTGTTGATATATTCATCCAGCGGGGTGGCCAGGCCGCGTGAGGCGAAGAGTTGCACGCCCTCGATAGCAACGCGGCTGATGTCAGGCGGCGTGCCGGCCGCAATCTGGATGATCAGCTTGTCGAAGTACTCTGCCCAGGTGTTGGCCTGAACGCCTTCGAAATCGACGGTGATGTTGGGATTGGCCTTGGTGAACTCAGCCCCCAGTGTCTTCCAGCCATCCGGGATGGCGCCATAGTTGGCCATGACCAACTTGGCCGGCTTGGCCTGCGCCGGCACGGTTGGCTGAGCGGCTGGCGCCGCAGCCTTGGTCGGCGCTGCCGTTGGCGTTGCGGTAGCCTGGGCCCCACAGGCCGCCACAAGTGGAGCGGCCAAAGCGAGGGCAGCTAATCGGGATGCCTTGACCAGTAGCTCACGGCGACTGATCTTTGCGCTTGACTCTGGTGCAGACATGTTAATTCTCCTTCAGCGGTTCTTATCGTGCATACAATGAGACCCGATGTGGAACCCGAGGATCAGAATCTGTTGCACCCATGCCGTTGCGTTCCGGTTCATCACCTCCCATACCAAGACTACGGACGTCCATCTCCCGACGCCCAGGCTGTGGAGATCTGATTGTGCCGGCTTCCTCTCTTCACCTTATGCAGGCTGCAGTTGGCCGGCCAGGAGGTCTGCCTTGACTTTCCTGAGGTGGTCTCTCATGCACTCACTTGCCAGGCTGGCATCGTGTTTCGTCAAGGCCTCCAAGATCTTGCCATGCTCACGGTACGAGGACTCCTGAGACACGCGATTCTCGCAGTGCATCCAGCGCGTCACCTGGATGGGTGCGCCCAGCCGATCATAGAATTCCTTGAGCTTATTGTTGCACGATAGCTTCATCAGCGCCTCATGGAACTCGCGATCGCGTGCAAAGCAGACGCGGAATTCGCTGTGCTCTAGCGCCTGGCCGAATTCTTGATGGATTCTTTCCAGATTTGCCAACTCATCGGAGGTGAGCCGCTCCATGCCCAAGCCAATGGCCAGGACCTCGAGGGCTTCGCGTACGTCGTAGATGTCTTTGATATCTTTGGGATTGAGGCGGACGACGAGAGCGCCGCGCCGTGGGAGGATGGTCACCAGGCCATCGGCACCAAGCCTGCCCAGGGCCTCCCTGACGGGCGTGCGGCTCACGCTGAGGCTATCGGCGAGCTCCTGCTCTTCCAGGCGATCGCCGGGCTTGAAACCGTTGGTGACAATCCCTTCCTTCAGGTATTCGTAGATCCTGTCGGTCAGGCTTTGATGAACGATGGCCATATGCTATCCCTCGTATGCGTTGGGTTGCGCGCTCTGTGGATGAAGCAGCCTGGGCACCTGAGACCAGATGACCGAGGTCAGGTCGCGTGAAGCGGGATGAATGGTTGCCTGGGTACTGGTTCCAAAGTTATCGTTGTGTGAGGGCAGACAGCGGCCGAACGCCCGCTGTGGCTCTCAGGAAAGGCAAGATGATTGACCGGAAAATGGGCTTGCGTCCTCCCACGAGAGCGGCCATGCTTGGGAAGACTTCTTCTGGGACACACCATACTGTGTACTGTATACACGCGACATCATAGCACACAACCCATCCACTGTCAAGACTTTGGGTTCTATTTGTCAGATAAAGCTGAAAAGCGAAAGGAGGCAGCTTGACGAGCCTGGGACGCCGGAGTATACTCATAAAAGGCCGGGACGTACGACAATACCCGCTGACTAGGGCGGCGCCCGCATATTTGACTGTGGAGGCTGAACATGGAACAACGACGCTTTGGCGACTCGGATCTGGTGTGCTCGGCGCTTGGCTTCGGCACCTGGGAGTTGAGCGTAACCGGCTATGGTCTGATCGATTGGGGAGAGGTGAATCGCGCTGTAAACCTGGCGCTCGATCGAGGCGTCACGCTCTTCGACACGGCAGAGGTCTACGGCCCATTCCATTCTGAGCTGCTGCTGGCACGGGCGCTGGGGGCGCGCCGCAAGGATGTTGTGCTGGTGACCAAGGTCGGCTACGCCTACACGCCGGATCACCGCATCGTCGGCCGCGACGCAAAGCCGGCGACAGTTATCTCCGCCACCGAGGGCTGTCTGCAACGGCTGGGCACGGACTATGTTGACCTCATGCTGATCCATTGGCCCGACCACAATACGCCCATTCCTGAGACAATCGGCGCTCTGGAGGAGCTGAAAAAGGCGGGCAAGATTCGCCACTATGGCGTCTCCAACTACGACGTGGGCATGATGACCATTGCAGAAGAGCATGGCCATCTGGCGGCGAGCCAGGTGGGCTACAACATGTTTGACCGCCGCATGGAGCGGGAGGTGTTGCCCTACTGCCTCGCGCACAAGATCGGCTACATGGCCTATGGCAGCCTGGCCTATGGCCTGCTCAGCGGCGCCATGACAGCGCAATCGACCTTTGCCGACTGGGACTGGCGCTACGCCGGCAAGGCGTTTGGCCTGCCCATTTTCCAGAAGGAAGAGCTGGCCCGGGAACTGCGCGTCGTCGAGCGACTGAAGCAGATGGCGGCGGACTATGGCAAGACGGTGGCGCAGATGGCGATCGCCTGGGTACTGGGGCATCCGGCGCTGACGGTGGCCTTGGTGGGCATGCGCACGCCGCGTGAGGTTGAGGAAGACACGGCGGCGCTCGATTGGAAGCTGAGCGCCGCCGAACGTGCTGAGATTGATCGTATCTTCGCCGAGGAAGGTGCGCCGACCTACACCGATGCGCCGCAAGCGCAGGCGCGCTAGGCCATTGTACATTTACACCCTTAGGGTCTCCGAGACCCTAAGGGTGTAAATGTATGCAGGGGTGCTACGGCCTGCTTGTCCCTGCTCTGAATTGACGCAGGCGCAGGCTGTTCGTCACGACCGATACTGAGCTTGTCGCCATGGCCCCCGAGGCGAACATGGGGTTCATGAGGATGCCGGCGATGGGATAGAGCACACCCATGGCGATCGGAATCAGCAAGATGTTGTAGAAGAAGGCCCAGAACAGGTTCTGGTAGATGGTTGTCATCGTGCGACGTGAGAGCGCAATGGCTGTCACGACGCCCATCAAATCACCGCGCATCAGCGTGATGTCGGCGGCTTCCATGGCCACATCAGCGCCGGTGCCGATGGCGATGCCGACGTTGGCCTGGGCCAGTGCCGGCGCATCGTTGATGCCGTCTCCAACCATCGCCACGATCTTGCCCGCGTTTTGCAACTTCTTGATTTCCGCTGTCTTGTCGCCGGGCAGAACATTGGCAAGGACACGGTCGATGCCGGCGTGGCGTGCAATGGCCTCGGCAGTGCGCTGGTTATCGCCGGTCAGCATGACAACGTCCAGTCCCAGCCGGTGCATCTCTTTCACCGCAGCCGCCGATGTGGTCTTGATCGTATCGGCAACCGCGATCATGCCGGCCAGACGATCGTTGATTGCCACCAGCATGACGGTCTTGCCCTCTTGCTCCAGACGCGCAGCCTCGCTGTCATTGAATGCGATCTCGTGCAGTTCCATCAGGCGGCGGTTGCCCAGCAGCACGCGTTGCCCCTCGACCGTTGCCACGATGCCATGACCGGGTATCGCCTCGAATTCGGTACCCTGAACGAGTGTGTCTCCCTTGCCGCGTGCATACTCGACGATAGCCTCGCCCAGCGGATGCTCAGAGCCTTGCTCGGCGCTGGCGGCGGCATGTAGCAATTCGGTTGCACTCACCTTGTCTGACGTCAAAATAACATCGGTTACGACCGGCTTGCCCTGCGTGATCGTGCCAGTTTTGTCGAGAACAATCGTCGTGATCTTGTGCGCCGTCTCGAGCGCTTCGCCGCTGCGAATCAGGATGCCATTCTCTGCCCCCTTGCCGGTGCCGACCATGATCGCTGTCGGCGTCGCCAGGCCGAGGGCGCAGGGGCAGGCAACGATCATGACAGCGATGAAGTTGAGCAGGGCAAGCGTGAACGCTGGCTGTGGGCCAAAGACCATCCAGGCCAGAAATGTGAGCACGCCCAGCAAGATGACCGATGGCACGAAGACGCTGGCGACCTTGTCGGCCAGCCGCTGCACGGGAGCTTTCGACCCCTGCGCCTCTTCGACCAGGCGAATGATTTGCGCCAGCGCCGTCTCCTTGCCTACCCGTTTTGCCTGGAAGCGGAAAGAGCCGGTTTTGTTGATGGTGGCGCCGATGACTTGATCGCCCGCCCGCTTCTCAACCGGCAGAGATTCACCGGTGATCATGGACTCGTCCACGCTGGAATAGCCGTCTCTTACCACACCGTCTACGGGTATCTTCTCGCCGGGACGCACGACGACGATTTCGTCCACAAGCACGTCCTCTACGGGCACATCCATCTCGCTACCATCGCGCACGACGCGCGCCGTCTTGGAACGCAGGCCCATCAGCCGCTTGATCGCCTCGCTCGTTTCGCCCTTGGCGCGCGCTTCGAGCAGGCGGCCCAGTAGGATCAGGGTGATGATGACGGCCGATGTATCGTAATAGGAGGCTGCCATGACGCCCAGGCTCGAGAACAAGTCAGGGAAGAAAGTAATGGCAACACTGTAGATGAAGGCCGCCGACGTGCCGACCGCGACCAGCGTGTTCATGTCGCTGGTGCGGTGCTTGAGCGCCCCCCATGCGCCCTTGAAGAACTGCCAACCAGCCCAGAACTGCACCGGCAGGGTGAGCAGCATGAGCACGAAGTTGTTGCCGAGGATGGATGGGACGAAGGGCAGGTAGTCGCGCAGCGAGCCGAGGACGATGACGACGCTGAGGATAGCCGAGACAGCCACCTTACGTTTCAGGTTCTTGATCTCGTGCTGGCGCGCCTCGCGCTCGATGTCACGTAGCTCTTTGTCCTCGGCCACCTCGCGCACTTCATAGCCGGCGTCCACGATTGCCCGCTTGAGATCGGCCAGCCTGGCCTGGGTGGGCAGGTATTCGACTGTTGCCCGCTCCGTGGCAAGATTAACGCTGGCCGATACGACGCCGTCCACCTCACGCAGAGCGTTCTGCACGTGCTCGACGCAACTGGCGCAGGTCATGAGGCCGACGGGGATCGTTACCTTCTCGATGCGCGCCTCGTAGCCGAGTTCGTTGACTGTGCTGATGATGTTTTGGATGCCCACCAGCTCGGGGTCATAGATCACGGTGCCGCGCTCGGTCGCCAGGTTGACGCTGACCTTTTTCACACCCGGCAGGTCTTTGACTCCTTCTTCAATGGTGGCAACGCAACTGGCGCAACTCATGCCACCGATCGGGACATCCACACGTTTTTCTGGCACGGAAATTCTCCTCTCTACAGTTTGCTGGTTGCGGCAAAGACGTCGACGATCTCGCCGATGACACGCTCACGCTCTTTGCCATCTTCATTGCGGATGGCTGTCGTGACACAGGTGTTCAGGTGGTGCTCCAGAATGAGCGCGTTGATCTTGTCGATGGCTCGTTGCACGGCCAGCGACTGCTTGATGACGTCGACGCAATAGACATCCTCTTCAACCATGCGCTCAACGCCGCGCAGATGGCCCTCAACGCTCTTGAGGCGAGATAGAACATCCTGCTTGTGCTTGTCGTCCATGAAACCTCCGCGCCGGGCATGGGCAGCCACAACGGGCCGCCTCTCTAGACTTACCCCCCTCCCCCCTGGGGGAGGGGGTGCGGCAGAAGTGTATCACGCCGGAGGAGCTTTGTCAAGCGATGTATGTGTAATGCCGCGATTCCAAATATCAACGAGCAGACCGTTGGCTCGTCATTGCGAGTGCTGTTTACGAAGCAATCTCAGCGTTGCGCAGGGGGATTGCTTCGCAAAGAACGCTCGCAATGACGGGCGTTCCGCCATATTTGGAAGTGCTGTGTGTAATGGGTAACTCGTCCGCCAGCTATTGACTTTTTGACCTGGATGTGATATATAAGCAATGTAATTACGGATGTAACATAACGTGCAGTTGAGTCGCTTTGCCAGGCACTGTGCGTGGGCAATGACGCCCTTCCGGTTTGTGGTTTGTTGCAACACACTTGCGGGGCACGATTGTCGCCGAGCATGATGTCAAAAAAAGGAGTCCTCGAATGTTAGGACCATATGATCAGGATCCCATGTTCTATGCTAAGAAACACCGCAGTCAGTTCCTGGAGTGGGAATATCCACGGCATGCACGCATCAGCCTGCCGCTGTCGCTGGGCAATGAGCATCAGGAGCAGTTGATACTGGACTCGGAGTTCGAGCGCCACACGCGTGACCTTCCCCAGGGGCCATCCTGGACAGCGCGCCTGACTCTCAACGTCGGTGCGTGGTTGGTCAAGGCAGGCTGCCGCCTGGAGAGGCTGGGTTTTGGGCGGCTTGGCTCGCTGCCTGCCGGTTCATCCGTGGCCATGGATTGTGGCTGTGCGTCGTAGAAGGTCGTCGTGTTACTGATGAGTGACCCCCTGTGGTTGGCCTGGCAAAGCGTGTCGCGCGCCGGCAGACCACACGGGGTCGATTCTTTTTGTTGCGGACAGAGTCATCTCGATTGGCTGCCGTTAGCTACTGCACTACCACCGACAGCGGCACAAGCTCGTACCCCTTCTCGCGCAGCCCGGCGATAATGCGCTGCAAACCATCTGCTGTCTGCGGGCTGCCCACATGCTCGATGAAGATCGCCCCGTTGGCTGCGTTCTTGAGAATTGTGCTCACCACGCCATCCACCGTTGCATCCTCGCGCCAGTCCCCCGAGTCGACTGTCCAGTAGACAGCGCGATAGCCGGCCGTCCAGGCCGCCGCCAGCACGCGCTTATCGCGCGCTCCGAATGGCGGGCGGAAGTAGGGCCTGGTCGTGCGCCCGGCGATCTTCTGGATGATCTCCTCCGTTGTTTGCAGCTCTTGAATGATCTGCGCGTCACTGATGGTGGTGAAATCGGGGTGCGTGTTGCTGTGATTAGCGATCTCATGCCCATCGGCGATGATAGCCTTGACTCCGGCGGGATTGTCTGTGGCCCAGGCGCCGGTCAGGAAAAAGGTAGAGCGCACGCCGGCCTGGCGCAGCGCAGCCAGTATCCTGGGCAAGGGTTCGGCAGAGGCTCCGGCGTCGAAGGTGAGGGCGATCTGGCGTCTGGCCGGGTTGCCGAGCGCGATCTCAGCCGGTGGGGGCCCCTCAATGCTGGGGGGAACGGTGGCTGTGGCCAGCATGCGGGTGATGGTTGGTGTAGGGTCGGGCGTCTGTGTTGCCGTCGCGGTTGATGTCGGCGGCGCCGGCGTGGTCGTGGCTGTAGCTGTTGTCCCGCTTGTTCCAACAATGATGGGCGACATGGTGGCCGGCGCCGTGTCGAGTTCCCCCGGAGTCGTGGCACTGGTTGCTGGCGCGGTGGTTGTCCCCCCAGGGTTGGAGGAAACGGGGGGCTGAGTTGCCCCACATGCTGCCGCAAGCACAACCAACGTTACCAGAAGCGTCAAACCCGCGCGGGTGTTCTTCATATGGGGCCAAGTGTATCACAATGCGTTCCTGCTGCCAAGTGTTCCTGCTGCCAAATGTCATTGTTCAGCGATTACGTCAGGGAACTGTTCACCGTTGGGGTAATGCGGTCTGTTGTAGGTCGACTTTCCATAGTCGACAACCCGTTCGGGTCGCAGGCAGGCCCATTGCAACCCGAAATGCCGGGTATGGAAACCCGGCCTACCACGTCCGCGGGACAACTGTGAACAGTTACCCCGGGCTTGTCAGCGACGACTGAAAAGTGAGCAGTCACGAAGTACTGAGGATTCTGACCGCGTTCGCCTGCGTGATCTTGTCAAACGCGGTTCTCGACATCTGACCATGATGCAGCAGCGCCTTCAGATAGGCAAGCTGTGGCACGGGTGTGCCGACGAAATTCAACCTTGACCACGCGTCAGGAGTGACCCTGCCGTGCGTCAATATCTCCTCGATGAACTGGTCGATGTGCGCTTGCTGCTGCGCCTCTTTACGTGTTCCCGCCGAGACGATGTCTGTTCCAAACATCAGGCGATCCTGAAACTCGACGAGAAAGCGCAAACCGGCGTCGGCATCGCGCACCAGGGCATTAAAGCCGCTGCGCGCCGAAAGATCAGCATAGAGGTTGGGGTATGTCCGGAATAGATGCGGCAGAGACCCCTCACCGCCAGAGCCTCTGGGATACGATCCCTTGTCCGTGACAGATGTGACCGCGGCGATCTCAGACCAGAAACCCGGGCCGTGGCCGATGATCTTCGTCCCCGGGACTGACTGCAGCAGTTTCTCCAGACGAGGCGCCCCGGGGTCATCCTGGAGCCCATAGCTGCCGGGCAGGAAATTGGTGCTTTCGATGGTCACCACCATGCCATGCTCCCCGATCTGCCTGAACATGTTGATCACCCGCGCATCATCAAACGGCACATTGGCAGTCACCTCGCCGATCCCTCTGCAGCCGTGTTCCACGAACCAATCCAGAACGTCGCCAAAGTCGGTGCCGGCGCTGTTGTCTCCCCAGCGGGGGTCCATGTTGCCAAAGGGAATGACGCGCTCGCGATAGCGGGCGGCGTCAACAACCTGGTCATGAACAGACATGCGCTCGCCGCAATAGACGCCCAGCGGAGCGCCCTCGGGCGAGGCGTTGTAGACCGGCAGCACAACCGCCATATCGACGCCCTCAGCATCGAGGCGCGCGATCAGGCCGTTCCAGGTGAGCGGCGGGTGCTCGTCTTTCCTGCTGACGCGGAAATCGCCGACGTGCGCGTGCATGTCGATTATCATGTCTGCCTCACGCCAACCCCGCCAGCGTCTGGTTGACGATTGTCTGTGCTTCTTCCTGGATGCGGCGCAGATGATCCACGCCACGGAAGCTTTCGGCGTAGATTTTGTAGATGTTTTCCGTTCCTGACGGGCGCGCTGCAAACCAGCCATTCTCCGCCGCCACCTTCAGGCCGCCGATGGCCGCGCCGTTGCCCGGCGCATGGGTGAGAATGGCCTGGACTTTTTCGCCGGCCAGCTCGGTGAGCCGGACCTGCTGCGGCGAGAGTTTCTCAAGCATTGCCTTTTGTGCGGGCGTGGCGGGCGCCTCAACCCGGTCATACACCGACTCTCCGAACTCGGTCGTGAGCGCGCGGTAAATCTCGCCCGGATCGCGGCCCATACGCGCCGTTATCTCGGCAGACAGCAGAGACGGGATGATGCCATCTTTGTCTGTTGTCCACACGCTGCCATCCAGGCGGACAAACGAGGCGCCGGCGCTCTCTTCGCCGCCGAAGCCAAGCGAGCCGTCGAGCAAGCCGTCAACAAACCACTTGAAACCGACCGGCGTTTCGTAGAGCCGGCGACCAAGCTGCGCCGTCACGCGATCGATCATCTGGCTGCTCACGACGGTCTTGCCCACCGCTGCGCGCAGCGGCCACGCCGGCCGGCTCCGGAAGAGGTAGGAGATGGCGACGGCAAGATAGTGATTGGGCGGCAGCAGACCGGCGCTCCTGGTGACAATACCATGCCGATCGTGATCAGCATCGCAGGCAAAGGCAATGTCGAAGCGATCCTTCAGCGCGATCAGGCTCTGCATGGCATAGGACGAGGACGGATCCATGCGAATCTGGCCGTCCCAATCGACCGTCATGAAGCGGAATGCCGGATCGACGGCATCGTTGACGACGGTGAGGTTGATCCCATAGCGCTCGGCGATCGGCCCCCAGTAGTGAACCCCGGCGCCGCCAAGCGGATCGACGCCAATGCTGATCTTTGCGCCGCGAATGGCGTCCATGTCAATCACGTGGCCGAGGTCGCTAACATAGGCCTCGCGATAGTCATAGCGGTGGGTCGTTGAGGCTCGCAGCGCCTGCTCATAGGGCATCTGTTCCACGCCCCGCAGGCCATTCTCTAGGAATTCGTTGGCCGTCGCTTCGATCCATCCGGTTACGTCACGTTCGGCCGGCCCGCCGTTGGGAGGGTTGTACTTCAGGCCGCCATCATGGGGCGGATTGTGTGAGGGCGTGATCAGGATGCCATCGGCCAGCCCCACCTTGCGCTCGCGGTTATACGTGAGGATCGCATGGGACACGGCAGGGGTCGGGGTAAAGTCGTCTCTTGCATCAATCATAAGGTCTACGCCGGCCTTTGCCAATACCTCAAGTGTGCTGGCAAAAGCCGGCGTGGACAGCGCATGTGTATCAGCGCCAAGAAACAGCGGACCGTCGATCTTGTGCTGCTTGCGGTAGAGGCAAATGGCCTGACTGATGGCAAGGATATGCGATTCATTAAAAGCATTGTTGAAGGCGGAACCGCGATGCCCGGATGTCCCAAAGGCAACCCGTTGCGCCGGCAGCGACGAGTCAGGTATGCCGGTATAGTAGGCCGTGATCAGCCTGGGCACATCCACCAGCAGCGCCGCTTGCGCCAGCTTCCCTGCAAAAGGACTGATAGCCATATTGTCCCCCCCCGTCTGTGGACGGCGCGTGACGCGCCTCGCTGACACGTGTTGTGCAGCTACATACAGTATACAGTCTCGGGTTGCCTGTTGTCCAGACAGCTTTGCGGCATAACGAAATCCGCTGCGCCTGGGTGCAAAGCCCGGACCTCAAGCGACAGCGGGTTTCGTTCAGGTGCACGCCGTGATGAAGGGCAGGCTTGCACTGGACAATTCCATCATCCGCAAGTTGCGCGACAGCGCGGCAACGTGCACGTAGACGAGAATCTATCCAGGTTGAAGCGCGTGGCTAAAGCGCGACATCTGGCGCCTTCATGTCGCCGGAGGTCGTGCTCTTTCCCAGGCTCAGGCCTGGCTGCGCCGGCCGGGGTGCATCTAGAACGCCGGCGCGGTGGTATGCCCCGTCTCGATCATAGCCTGGAAATTCTGCGGCGGAATAACGTCAATGATGCTATTGCTGGAGCACAGAACCTAGCCGCC
>CAYOEZ010000062.1:0-20838 GCA_964402955.1 uncultured Ktedonobacterales bacterium
TCGGCGATCATCTGCTGGGCCAGCGATTCCCCGTCAGCGGTGCGGCATTGGGCCAGGGCAAGAGTGACGAGGTTGGCGCGCACCGCCAGGCTAAGAGGCATGTCATCCGGCGGCTCCAGAGGATCGGGCATCACAACCCCGTTCTTCCAACTGGCAACGCGGCACATACCTTCTGGGGAATCTGGTGTACCGAGCAGGCTTTCAGTTCTCAAGAGTTGCCCTGCCTGCGAGTAGTCGCCGCGCAATAGACAGAGGTAGCCCAGGGCGGCAACCGAGAAGTCGCGAGTGCTCCACTCCTGGCTCTCTTTGTCTAGGGCTTCGCGAAGCAGATGCTCCGCCTCCGCCAGGTTTCCTTCGCCTGTCGCAATGAAACCCAGGTCGCCAATGAACTCGGCGTGCTTTGGCGCAGAGCGCTGCAATTGTCTGAGGACATTCTTGGCCTCGGTGACGAGTCCGGAGCGGTAGAGTCCCATGGCGATGGCTCGCAGTGCTCTGAGCCAGTAGCGCTCGCCACTCTCAATAATCGGCGCCCAGAAGGCCAATGCCTCGTCCATGCGGCCCAAGCGGTGTAGCGTCTCGTAGCGGGCGAGCGCCAGAGCAGCGACATCGGGCACCACTCCCCGCCCCTCGTCGCGAACCTGTAGCGTCGCGTCGTGAATCTGTGGCGTCTCGTCGAGCATCTGTAGCGCCTGGTCAAGAATCTGTAGCGCCTCGTTTGACCGCTCCATGTCGTTCAGAATCGCAGATTCGAAGCATGTAAAGCGGGCCACGCGGGGAAACTGGCGGCGCAGGGTGTCGATTTTCGCCAGCGCCTCATCACGGCGGCCCACTTCCCATAGCGTTTGGCTCTCCAGCAGGTCAAGCCGCTGCCGAAGCGAGGCGGCAAGGCCAGGATCGCTTGGCAGGTGGGCCATTGCTGTGTTGATGGCCTCCCACACGTCGTCGTAGCGGCCCAGTCCATAAAAGGCGCTCGCCTTGGCAAGCCAGGTCTGGGCATCAAACGGATCCACGTTCAGCGCCTGGTCGGCTGCGGGTAGCGCTCCTTCCCACCAATCCTCAGCGAGCGCCACCTCAGCCCGAAGTCGCAGGGCAGGCAGAAATGCGGGGTCGATGGCCAGCGCGTCTTCCAGAGGGCTCCAGGCGTCAGGGGCCATTCCCGTCTCCATTATCACGCGCGCTGCTTCCACCAGACTCTCTGGATCATCCCCGGGACAGGAATAGGCCACGCTGTATGCCACATCTTGTGCCGGCGCCTCCAACCCCATGGCCAGAAGATGTCTCGCCAGCACGACGCCCGTCGCGGCACTGTGTGTACGCTCCCATGTCTGCTGCAACAGCTTACGGGCATCATCTGGGCGACCGAGGTCGAGGCTATCCAAGCTGAGAGCCTGGAGGGCAGGCAGATATCTGGCAATGACGCTTTGCGGCCCAGAAATCAGCGCCGAATACTCCTTGAAGGCAGGGTTAGGCTTCTCGGTCATGGGTGTCAGATCGCCGAACTCGGAGACAAGCCTTTCGTCCGCGGCAGGCCCATGCTCGTCTGGCACTTCTATGTATCGTGGAACATATGGAGGAAGGACCGGCATGTGGCCTATCTCGCGGCCAATATATCGTTTTAGAATGGGCACGGATTCCTTAACTCGCCCCTGCTGTGACAAGAGCAGTCCCAGGGTGCGCAATGCGTCATTCTGGTCTGGCGCGAGACGGACAGCCCGCCGCAAGTGCTTTTCGGCGTCTTCATTGCGACCAAGGCCGATTTCGGCCAGACCCATCAGCAGATAGATTGGCGCGTGGGCGGGCGCTTCCCGCTGCGCTGTTATGAGCACGTCGAGCGCCTTCTGATCCTCGCCGGCCTCTTGCAGGTCCACGGCAGCGTGGATAAGTAGAAGAGCCTTATCGTTGACGGTAGATGGAGTGTTCTTCATCTCGATTGATCCTTGTCTGCCCGCGCTCTATGGAACTGAGGGGCGCGGGACGGCGGGGTATCCGTCGGATTACTCTTTGGCTGGAACGAGCGCTCCATCGTTGTCTGAGGCACGGTCGCAATGAGCCATGCAGTCCCGTCGATGATGCGCTCCTGATTTGGAGCAGTCAGTTGCAGACTGCCGCGAGCGGCGGGCGCCTTTGACTGGCTGAGCCGAGTAATCTTGTCGGCAAGATCGGCTGCCTGCGCTTCAATCTCATCTTCGGCGTCGGCGTTCGTCTGGCTGCTCAGCATCGATACTGCCTGCCGCAACACAGCGATGACAGGGCTGTCGCGGCCGGCCGCCGACAAGGCTGCTGTGAGGCTGTTGAGACAAGCGGCAGACGATACCACGTCGCCGTGGCTGGACAGATCTGCCGCCTGAGCGAGGCGCGCCGATGCCCACGAGGCGAACACCTGCTCGTCGAGCTCTCCCGCATCGTCAGCCAATCCAGCAGCGAGCAGGACCTGACGCACGCTGGCCTTCAGTCCGGGCCACGCGACATCCTCAGCGACGGCTGCTTGCGGCGCTGCGGCCTTCTCCTGGCCGACGGCGCGCGCCAACGCGAAGCTCACGTACCGGTTCAGACTGACGCCCTCGCCCTCAGCCCGCTCGACCAATGTGCGATGGAGCGACCGGGGCACGCGCACTATGAACTTGCCGCTATACTCCTCCCCGGTCTGCGGCTCAGGAATGGGTATGTTATCTTCTAGCGCTATCTCCAGCCACCCACGCTGAGCATCGCGGATCATTTCCAGCGCATCTTCTGGGGTATTGCCCTCGCTTATGCAACCGGTCAGCTCTTTAATACCCACGAACCACCCACCCTCTGGCTCAGGGACCAACTCGATGGTATAGGGCAGGCTCAGATAGTATTCGATTGTTTTCTTCAGGGCAGGCTCTTTTCTAGCGGCCCTCTGTTCATTCTCGCCGTGGTCTTTCGGCTTACTCACCAGGGTTCTCCTCACAGGACTCAATTGCTCGTAGCGCTCGCTCAACGTAGACCTGTTTGATAGGCCGTGCGAAGGGAACCGAAATCGGCTTACACCCCGGACGGCTGTAGTAGTTATGGCTGCCGCTGGCGGCGCGACGCTCAAAGCCGAACAGACAGAGCAGTTGGTCCAGTTGCTTGAAGCGGACGTTTTTCGGGTTGCTCCGAATGTGCGCAAACAGCTTGTCACGTTGACTCATTGCTGATAGTCCTATAGTATCATTATTAGTATCATCTGTCAAGCACCCACGGTTTCCACTTTTCTCACCACATACGCCGCCGTCTCCACCATCGCCGTATCGAGCACGCCGTAGCCGAGATCGGCCAGTGTGATCACCTGGGCCTCTTTGAGCAAAATCTCCTCGCGCCAGGCCTGGAAGCTGGTGAGGAAGAAGCCGGTGCGGCTGGTAATGGCGCCCAGGTAGCCACCCGGACGCAGCAGCTCCAGCCCGCGCTCGACGAAGGCGGCGTAGAGGTCGTTCTTGGTGCGCGGATAGGTGCGCTCGATGTACGCCTTGCTGCCCAGGCTGGCGGCGCCGAAAGGCGGATTCATCAGCACGACGTCAAAGGGATGCTGGAGCAGGTCAATCAAGGCCATCCCCTGCATGGCATCGTCGGCAAAGAGACGGCGCACAACGCCGGGTCCTGAGACGGCCTGGCGAGCGAAGACGCGCAGATTCTCGATCACACGGGCGTCCGCTTGCTCCCAGAAGGCGCTATCCTCCAGGTCGGCGGGATTCAAGCCCAGCCGGAGCTGTTGTGGCTGTTGCGGCTCGAAGAGCGTCAACTGCACCGCTTGCGGCAGGCTGGCGAGCAGCTCCCGTGTGCTGCGGATAGAGTCGCTGATCTCGCGCTCGATTTTGAGCAGGCTGCCGGCCTCTCCGGCCATTTTCATGCGCTCCCAGATGTCGAGCAACAGACTGCCCAGGACGGCAGGCTGCAAGTCGCGAGCAAACTCGCCCAGCAGATCGTACTCGCCGGGCATGGGCTCGGCGCAGACAATGTTGGTATGCTGAAGGCGCGGCCGCTGGCGTATCTTGAGCCCCATCTCGGCGTAGGCGCGCTGTGTGCGCAGCCAGAGGGCCAGCGAGGCGATGTGGCAGGCCCGCAGGTCAATATCGATGCCGTGCAGATTGTGCTCCAGGATCAAGCCCGGTACAGCCTGGCGGAACTGCTCTTGGTCCGCATAATCGGCGTGAAGCGCGGGGCCAAGCTCAGGATCGTCATACGCCTCGTCATAAATGATCTGCAGCAGGTCGAAGGCATACAGTAGGAAGTGACCACTGCCGCCTGCCGGATCGAGGACACGCAGCTTGCGCGGGTCTTTCTTAGGCTGGGCAGCCATGCCAATTGACCCGTTTGTGCGTTTGACGAGGTATCGGCACTGCTCAGCCAGGCGCGTGTCGCCCCGGCGCATCTCCCACCACATGCGGCCGAGTGTGTTGTCGGTGAGAAATGCAACGACGTAGGATGGCGTGTAGAACTGGTTGCGGAAAGCAAGCTCATAGCTGGTACGCGGGGCGCCCGACGCCTTGCGCGCCTGCTCACGCTGCTCGGTGGGCGTGAAGTACTGGTAGATCCAGCCGACCGTCTCATCCTCAGCCCAGACCGGCTCGATGCTTGAATCGTTGAGCAATGCCAGGATGTCGCGCAGGCAATTGCTGGATGGGAAGATGATAGACGTCGGCGCGCTGCGGTCGAAGATGACGCCGATCAGGTGCGCCAGGTCGTCCGATAGCAGCTCGATGTAAAGACGATAGCCGCCGTCTGGCTCGCCACGCATCGCTTCGGGCGACAGCAGGGTGAAGCGCTGGAAGCCCTTGGACTGCTCGCCCGCGCCGACCGATGGCTGGATCAGGGCGCGGCTGGGATGCTCCATCAGCTTGAGCGCAGCCATCCGGTTGAGGAAAGTGAAGGCGCTTTCCCGCACATAACGCTGGATGGCGTCTCCATGGCTGGCGCCGGCGATCTCGTGGTGGTGGATGGCGGCTTCGATGGCCTGGCGATCGGCGCGGCCGACGGCATCGAGGGTGGCCATGCCTTGCAGCGGCTCGATCATGCCATCCATATGAATGCCGTAGCGTCCCTCAAGCTGCACGGCGAGGTCGCCTTCCAGCAGCGAGCGGCATTTGACGACGACGGTGTAGAGCGAGTTGCGGAGCGTCTTGTCCATCTCTCTATGTCACCAGCGCTTGTATTTGCGCGATCCGTTCCGTCACCAGTTCGTCTACGGCGAGGCAGATGTGCCCAATGGCATCCACAGCCTGCTGAGTCCACGAATAGGCGATGGCTTGCTGGTCGCCTCCAGGATTACTCTGAGGGCGGTCAGCGCGATGGACGATGTTGTTGCGCCGGGTGACCGTGTCCTCCAGAACCGTCATGAGCTCCTTCTTGTCACGTTTCAGATGCTCCGCAATCTCGTCCCACGGTTTGGCTAGACCAAGCAGGCTGCCGACAACGTGAACACCTTTGCGCGAACTCAGGTAGCTATAGTCAATCATGCCGAGAATGCGGTTGGCTATGTACTCGGGAGCGTTCTCATCCGACAACAAGCGCAGCATTTCGTCGAGACTGAACTGGAGGGGCTTGAGATAGTCTAGCACTGCCGAATCGTCCTGAGGGACGAAGTTGCGGCCGCGCACCCGGATCACCACAGGCAGGTTAGTGCGCAGCAGCGCCGGCAGATACGTTTCCAGCGCAGTGCACGAGCAGACGACCGCCTGGCGCAGTAGGTTGCAGAGCGCTGCTTGGCGCAGATCAGAACGGTGCACGTGCGCTCGTTCACGCACCAGGCCGAGGAATATCTCGTTGTAGATCAACATCAGTTCCTCGCCGGCATTGGCCTTCACGAGCGAGCGCAGTGCATCAACCTGGTTCCCCGCTGACAGAATTGTGTCATTGGAATCGAGTAGCCGGTAGACATGCAACAGCAGCTGCGCCGGACGCATGTTGTCTTCAAACGTCTGCCTTGGACTAATCTGAGACACTGTTGTTTCCATGTGTGTCACTCCAGGATGATCTTTGCGCCTGTAGCGAGTAGCTCAAGCAAACGGCCACGCAACTGCTCAATCAGCGCACTAACATCGGCCTCGGTACTGAGCGAGCGGCCGACGCCGGCAATGTCGGAGATGCGCACTTGCGCTACCTTCTGCTCCGGCTCGGTTAGCTTCTGCAGACGGAACAGGGCATCGGAGCGCAGACGGTCGACGGCGGAGATATCGGAGGCCATCTCGGATAGACTCGCGGCGCAGACCTTGCAGGCAATGGCGCCTTGCGGCAAGTCCAGGTCGTGTCCTGCCCGATCCGCTAACGGCTTTAGTAGCATATCCTGCATCTCCGGGGTCAAGAGCGTCGAGTTCGGCTGGCCCTTCACGTCGTCAATAGCCTGCATGAAGGCCTGCTGCCGTGTCTTATGGCGCTCTGTGTAGAGTTGGGCATAGGCGGTTTCCAGAGCCTTGAGCGCCTTGTCGGTGTCAAGTGACTCCTTGTAGTAATCCCCGCTCTCTACGATACCCAGAATGCGCTTTGCGGCGTCCGCCAGCTCGCCATCCTGACCCTCGGCGTGCAGCAGCGGCCAGATCTGCTCACCGACGGTGCGCATGCGGCGCAGATGGGCCAGACCCTTGTCGCTGGTGGCCTTACGGATCAGGACCACGCGGGCGCGCAGCTCGTTGAGGCTCTTACCCTCGCCGGCCAGCATGTTGACGCAATCATCCGAAGGGCTCGTCAGAATCGTGTCCAGGCTAGTATGGTATTCGCCCAAGACAGGAGCCAACGGTATGCGGTTGGCTCGCACTGCGGCTTCCACCGGCAGCAACTGGGTCATCTCGTCGCGTGCCCAGCGCTGCAGGGCCTGGGCCATGGCGCTTTCCTCAACGTCCACCTCATCGCCGGTCAGGTTTTCGAATGATTTGGCTGCGTCCACGAGAGTCCTCAGGTCGGGCGCCTTGCGCGGCGCAAAGGAAGCCGAGCGGAAGGCATTGGTACCGCTGAAGGGAACCCTCACCTGCGGATCGAGGTGATCCCTGTAACGTCGCCCCTGATAGGTGACCTCGATTGACCCGGCCCGCAGCAGCGTCGCCAGCACCAGCCAGAGCATCTCTTGCTCCCAGCCATAGCCGATGCCGCCAAAGTGCGCCTCCATGGTGCGCCCGGTCACCTTGTTGCCGTAGGAGTGCTCGCTCTCGAGATGGGAGCGCACTTCTTTGATGATGGGCGCGCTGAGGTTGATAACATACTTGCTACCTTCTGGGGCGACCAGGCCAAGTCCATCGGGCGGAGCGTAGAAGATTTTGGGCAAGCCAGTGAGGTTAGCGGCCTTAAGCACATCTTCCGCTTCATTGCTCTTGAGCGGGCGCACGCCCATCTCAAGTTTGGGATAGAGATCGGGCACGGCGACCTCAAAGACCTTATGTAGTATTTCCGTGAGTGACTTGCCGAGCGATGGGCCATCTTTGGCGACGCCGCGGAAGAAGCCCGTGCCAATCGCCAGGGCCTTGTCTACCAAACCGCGCAGCCGCTCAGTCCGGCGGGCTTCTTCGTTCTTTTCGTTTTCGAGGCTGGACGACTCATCCTTGTTGATCTTATTCTGAGCCCGAATCTGGTTGTATTTCTCCACCATGCGCTTGGAGCGATAGATCTCGGCGACAACTTCGTCGATCTCGTCGTTCAAGCTCATGACCCAGAACAACTCGTTGCGGTGGGTCGCGTCGCGACTATCTTCCCGCACCCGGTCGCCGGTCTCCTTTATCTCCTCTGGCCCATCGGCAACATGCAGGAGGAGGGGGATGTGTGCGTCGCCGGTGGTGATGACCCGCCCCTCCCAGGAGACGACGACGCGGAAGGTGCGCAGGCCATGATAGTTGTAGCGGGTGAGAGCCGGCTCAGTGAAGAGGGCGCGCAGCCGGTCCTCGAGAATATCGTTACGTTCCTTGGGCGAGGGGTTGAAGGCGTTGCGCTCGGCGGTCCAGCTCTTTTCTTGGGCCGTTTGCAGCTTCCAGCCGGACTCGGTCTGGCGGATGAATTGAGCGTCGCTCAGGAGTTGGATGGCGCGTTGCACGTGGGGCAGCGGCGCCTCCCCGTCGAGCTTGTCGTAGAGAAGGGCAGCCACATTAGCGTCGCTGCACGGCAGGTCGCGCACCATCTCGAGCAGGGCGATGGCCTTGGCCGTGCGCGCCGGCCAGGGATCATGGGGCCAGCGTTGGCCGATTTCGGAGATGTCCCGCTGTTTCTCGCTCGACAGGTTGGTCTCGACCAGGTCGTAGATGCGGTCAAGCGTGACCAGCGTGCCCACCGGTGCGTCAGCCAGGTGAGTGCGGTCGCTGACCAGCATCTCGTACGTTTGCTTGATGATGGTGCGGTTGCTGCCGCCGATGTGGCGCGGTGCGCCAGCCTCCTGGCGAATGCCGGAGACGATGTCAATTGATAGATCAATAAAGTACGGCAAATAAGGGTAGTACTGGATGAAGTCCTGGACGCTGACCTCGGAATGACGCGCCGTGCGTTCCAACAGGGTGTGTGTCTTGAGCATAGCGCCATGTTTGCGGTGCAACTCAGCCAGAACCTCTTGTGCTTCCGGTTTCTTGGCCAGGACGCGCTTGGTTGCCACCTCGCGAATGTCGGCCGGGGCCATGTCGATGTGCGTCGGGAAGCGGTCTTGCAACTTGGCCAACTCCACCCGTTTGTCGTCAATGGCGGCAACGACCTCGTCGAGCTTCTCCTGCGAGGTGATGATGATCCACACCGGCGCCACGGCCTTGTGCGCGAGGACGCGGTTCTTGCTCTCCTGGCCGAAGTGCTCGACCACGGCGCGCAGGTTCTCGATCTTCTCCACGCTGCGCGCCACGTACTGGCCCACCTCATCGATGATGAACGTGATGGTGTTGCCCGGCCGGCGGCGCGAGGCAAGCTCGAATGTGCGCTCAACCAGGGTGCGGATCGTGACGTCGCCCTGGCCCTGCAGATTCCTGGCCCACGAATCGGGCGCAGGATGGGTGGCAGGATCCAGTCGGTGCAGGATGGCGCTGGCCCGTTGCAGCTTGTCGGACAGGATGCGCACCCGCAGCCACACGGCGTAGTCCTCAACGCTGACATCCGGTAGCGTAATCGGCACCGTGAAAGGCTGTTGCACAGGCTGTACCTGATCGCGGTACATCTCGGCGCAGGCGCGCACAAACGCGCCCAGCCGCTGGTCGTGCTCCAGGTCTATCTCCAGGTCGGCAATCAAGTAGTCTTCGGCATAGCCAAGCTCGCGCAGCAGGACTGTGTACATGATCTCGGCGATCGGCTCGGAGCTGCGCCGCACCGCCTGGTCCACCTGCACGTCGAACATAATGACATGTGTATCGACACGCTTGTTGATGAAATCTATGGTGTCGGCAATGCGCGCGACAACAGGATCGGTGGGCGCTTGCTTACGCAGTTGGTCAATGAAGAGCTTGCTGGCCGATTCGCCACACACCGTGCGTTGGCCGAGGATGTAGCCCAGGTTTTTGGCAAAGGAGGACTTGCCCGAGCCGAAGAAGCCGGACACCCACACACCCACGCCCTCGCCCGGTTCGCTGGGCGCGTCCGCTACCTTCTTGAGGATGTCCAGCCATTGCTTCTTGAGCCGGTCGGTGGCCACGTACTCGGTTATCTCGCGCTGCACCGTCTGCTCGTCCTGTTGGCCGAGCTTGATGACTTCCTCGATAGGCTCAGTCAAGTCACGCGATAGAAGCTCGCCGATAGTTTGCATACCTTACGCTCCCTTGTACCACTCTTCATGCCCATGCGCGATGGCAAACGACTTGTTCGCCGTGCACTTGCCGCGCACGCGATCTGGCCAGTAGTGCATGGCGATGTGGCTCCAGTCGAAGTCGCCGTTCTGGAGTTGCGCCCAGAACCTCTTGGGCTCAGTTTTCCACAGCGGCAGCAGCTCCCACAGCGGGGCTAAGCGCAGGATGACGCCGTCGTCAATCCAATCCGCCGCTGGCTCGTAGCCCTCGCTGACAATGCGCGCCATCGTCTTGGCGAACTCCTTCAGCTCGTCCAGCGTTTTCCTGGCGTCGTCGATCTGCCGCTCGCTGGCCTTGCGCGTGGCGCCCGTTTGCGCGGCCAGGCGCTTGCTCAGGTCATCTATCTCCAGGCGCAGGCCGTTGAGCTTGTAGTCGAGATAGTCGCGCTGCAACGTGTAGAGGAAGCTACGCTCGACCTTCTCGTGGAAGACGACAAAGCCGTAGCTGCGGCGGGCGGATTGCAGCGGCCAGTAGACCGGCCGCTTGCGGTACCACTTGAGATGCCAGCGGCGGAAGAAATCGCCGGCCAGGAAGCCGCGCAGGTCGCCCTGTGCGCCCTCGCTCACGACTTCCTGCTTGCCGTGCTCGCCGAGCATGGGGTCGAGCGCCTTCTCCACCAACGCAGCCAGGTCGCGCGGATGTTTCTCATCCAGCACGGTGATGCCGTCGGGCACGGCCAGCGCCTGCAGCGCAGCCTCCACCTGGGGCGAGAAGAGATGCCGCCCACCGTCCGCATCGACATAGGCGAAGCGGTCGGGCGTTCCCACCAGTTGGTCGAACTCGGCCTCGTCCGGCGCGGGCAGCGAGCCGACGGCGAAATCGCTGCGGCGGTAGATGGCAGAGCCGAGGTCTCCTACCACACCTGGCTCGAAGCGCCCCAGCACGATGCCCACGGCGTAGCTGATCCAGCGCACGGCCAGTTCCTCGCTGGTCATGGTGGCGGCCGGTGATTCCTCGTCCTCTGTGGCCGGGGCTGTGCTCTCTTCCGTTTCTTCCGCAGCAACCTCCGCCCCGCCCGCCAACTCGGCCTCGATGGCAGCGCGATCCTCGGCGCTGACGCCGTAGAGCCGGTAGACCTCATCGTCAATCTGCTGCTCCAGATCTGCCAGCCGCGCCTGGGCGGTAGCCAGAATACTGAGGCCTGTGTCCCAGCGCGGCGGAATGATGAAGGAGGGCATGTCCTCGCGATGTTGATCCTCGCTCGAACGGAGCCTGATGCACTTTGTACTCAGCTTCCCCAGAATCGGCACCAGTTCAGTGACTGGGACTGGAATGCGCGAGAGATCAGAGATGTTCACGTTTATGGTGGGATTGAGATTCACAAGCCTGTGTGCAACAGCGGAGTTCAGTATGGCAAGGAGGAAAGGTACAGCAAGTACCTGTCGATCTAGAAACATGGCATTGCTCGCATGTTCACAGATGTAGCCACCAGGCATCCACCGGAATGTGAGACGATTGCTCACGACGGACGAGTATGCGATCCCTTCTTGGAAGTAGAACTCGGAGTTCTGCACTCTTGAGGCAAGCCTTCCGCCAGCAGCAGTGAAATTCCTGACCTCACGACCATCGCGGCCCCAATTGACTACCTCAGTGGACTCAGTGTACCATCTGACAGATCGGCCAGTTTTCATGATGGGGAACCATGGTTTCGTGCTGGCAGCAGCGTCGCGAAGGCTGCCACAGTGTCGATCCACACGCTCGGACGGACATTCCCACCAAAGCCTGATGAAGCGAGCATTGTCTCCTGTCACTAGTCCTTGTCTTGGTTGGACAACACTATCAAGCGTCGGCATTGTTTCGAACAGTCTGCGGATGCCGTCGCTCACCCAATACACCCACGGGCTGCCGGGAATGGCGTCGAAGCGGCGCTGGGGCAGGCGGTAGACGTTGGGAGGAAGGGATGGATTAGGCATTGGTGGGCCTCCGCATAGCGCTGCGTACTTGCATGTGCTGGCGCAACTGGTGCAGCCAGTCTGGATCAAGGCGGAAGGTGATGAGACGAGGTGCTTCGTTCTCCACAACAAACGTCTGCATCTCATGTAGCCACTGGGCCTTCAAGTTCAGCATGTCCTCACCGGACGCCGTGCCACTTGCCATGTACTGGCTCAATAGCACGTCAGGTAGGTCAAAGGAGAACAGCCTGTCAGCATCGTCGCATGATCGCTGATCACTGGCGCGGCACAGATACCAGCTACGCAGGTTGTCATGATCGTAGAAGAAGCGGCACGATACGATCCCACTCAGCTTGCTCAGTACGTCTGGGCGCGATGGGACTAGGAGGATGGGAAAGCGGCCGGCGAGCATGGCGACCAGAGCGCCACGTATGGCGTAGCAGGCCTCAAGAACATCTCGAATCTGTTGCTTTGCTTCGTCCCGTATATGGAGCACGTCGACGTTTGTCGTGTCCAATGTTGCCAAGTCCTCACGGACGCGCTTTCGTAGCTCGTTCAGGACAATGTGCCGTGTTGTGAGACTGTGGTGCCTGACTGCGCGAATGGAGGTGACTATACCTCTGGCGTAGGCCGATTCTGTCATGGGGAACAGATACACATCCTGGGCGAACGCGTAGTGTTGTGCACCCTCAGTAAACGGAGTTGCTGAGAAGATCGAGGGAAGGTAGTGATAGCGTGTTGCAAACGGGGCGTAATGGCTCGCTGTCCAGAACTCCGATGCATCTTTCGCCACCCCAACTGAATTGCGTGCGACTTCGATCCCGACAGGCTCGTCTGGGGCATAACACTTTGCCTCGACCAACAGACGCTGCGGGTAGGAGAAAGGAAAGCCAAACGAAAGGTCAGCGATGGCATCTATCTGATGGATGCCTCCTCGCCCCCTGACCTCCATGCCTGCGCTGCCTTTGTGAAGTGTTGGGTCTGTACCTACAATCTCGACGGTTTTGTAGCCTGACCAGCGCAGCAGATAGAGAATCGCTTCTTCCAGCAACATGCCACGAATTTGGCCAATAGTAGCCATTACCAATCCTTATACCGTAGAGTGTGACGTCTCTTGTTGCACTCCGCCATCCTTCCCCACCCACAGGAACGCGAAGCGAGCGACGGGCTGCAGCCAGCGCACGCGCTCAGCCAGACGGCGATAGGTGCGATAGTCGGGCAGCGCCAGCGCCAGGTCAGCGTCCGGGTTCTCGCCATGCCAGGCTACGATGTCGAAGACGGCGTGTGAGAACCAATGGCGCGCCTGGGTAGAGGCGTTTGTCTTCTCCGTGCCCGTTGGATAGCCCTTGACGGTCACCCACAGTGTGCGCCCATTCTTGGCCGCGACAATGTCTTTCCCCGTTTGGTGGCTGGCCGTGTCGGCTACCGAGCTGATCCTGTAGCCCTGCAGCACCAGGTGCTGGATCACTGCGCTCTGCACGTTGCCTTCCCAGAACCAGGGGCGCTCGCTATTCTCGACCAGTTCCCGCGCAGGCGGGGGGACGGAGGCCGGCGCTGGTGGGTTCAGATCTTGCTTTCCCACGTAGATGTTGAGGATGTTGCCTGGCCCATGGCGGCGCTCGATCAATCCCATTTTCTCAAGCTGGTGGCAGCGCTGGTTGGCCTGGGCATGATTCTTCAAACCGAGGGCACGTGTCAGATCGGTGTCGTCGACGCCGTCAGGGTTGGCTTTCAAGTACTCCAGGATGCGGTCACGAATGGTGAGCATGGCGTTACCTCTCAATTCCCGCGCAATGAGCGGAATGAACAAAAGAATGGACAATCCGCGTTGGGAGTGTTCATCAAACTCCGAATTTAACTCCGGATTGGTACTTTCTGTCGGACTTTCAGGCGTTTACCAGGGACTCTGACAGGCTGTGAGCCACGAGACAGCCCAATACAATATAGGGAATGATTAGGGAATCCCCCAAATCATTCCCTAATCTCTTCGGCTCCTGGCAAGCGGTAATAGGCGCCGCGCCGGACGCCAATCACTACAAGTTTACCCTGCTTGGCCATCTTCTGTAGCAAGTAGTGCACCTGCTCCGAACTCAACGCCAAGAGGCTGCTCGCCTCGCTCCGTGTGATCCGTTTGTAAGCTTGCACATAGGCGCTTATCATCTCTTCGGGAGAGGTTGGCGGAGGTTCGACGCCGGCGTCCTGGTACAGCTTGGGGGCCAAGCGATAGAGGTCTCCTATGGCCTGCAGCGCTCCGGCCTGCGTCAGTGTCGCCAGCACCGCGGCGGCATGGGTGATGCCGCGTTGCAGCGTAGGCGCCAACGCCTGCGCCGTTGTCGCTCCTTCTCGCCGTGCCTGCCACAAGGCCAGCAGTTCATCCACTTCTGGCTCCCTGCCGAGCCGCCGCCCCGCCTGTACAGTGAGCAACACGAAGCCCAGGTCTGCTGGGCCAGTGGATAGAGTCACGCTAACGCCACCGAGCGCGCTGAGAGTATAATCTGGCGCCGGCCGACCGTTGCGGATCTGACCCCGGTAGATGGTCTCCACCCCGCGGCCTGTGCGCTCCACCAGGCCAATCCGTTTGAATGCGTCAGCCAGGCGGGGGTTGCGCGGCCGCGGCTCAACGACCAGCAGGTTGTCGGGGCGAACCCCCTCTACGAAGCCGCCGGGGTTGCTCACCCTCAGGTGGTCGTCCCGCAATTGGATGTGCACCGCCCCCAGCCGCGTGTAGTCCCGATGAATGAGTGCGTTATTGACCGCCTCGCGTACGCCGCCCCGGTCGTAGCGCCCCACGCCGATGCGCACGCCGCCGACCATCAGCTCCTGCTCCTCGTTGCGCACGCCGATCGACTCCATCAGCCATTCCTGAACGCGTAGCAACGGCCAGCGCCGGAATTCGTTGACGGCCACATCCAGGCCGCGCAACACCTGAAAGGCGACCTCATGTGCCGGAATATGCTGACGCAGCGCCGGCTCTTTGGCGACCAGCAACAGCCCAGCCACAGTAGGTAACAGATGCTCCCCTTCAGAGCGGACCAGCCCCAATGCGCCGGCAATCTCGCGGTCGGATAGGTCGAGTAACGTCCTATCGCCAGGGTTCTCCGTTACCATGCGACGAAGGCGTACAAACTCGATCGGGTCAAAGTCGTCCCAGGTTGCACCGGTGACAACAAGGGCAGTCGGATCGGCTTGTCCACGTTCCGCCAGCCAGTTCGTCAGTTCATGAGCATACAGAGGACGGCAAGACGGCTTGTTATGTAGGTCCATAGCGCGGATGAGCAGCCGTCCGTCGCTTGTAGAAACCGGATGACGCATTGGCGGAACCGTGATGACAGCTACCAGCCCCTCCGACAGGGTCAAGAATTCGACCTCGGCTGTCAATGGCGGAACTGTGCGATTGGCGACCAGAGCTGCCAACGCCGCTGGATGCGTGCGATGCCGGGAGTGCACACCCGTGATCTGTGCATCATCCTCCACGCCCAGGAGGATCGTCCCGCCTCGCCCATTGGCGAGACAGACAACCGTGTCGATAAGGTCAGCATCCGAGAGCGGGCCACGGTCGCTTTTGAACTCAACCAGCGACGTCTCACCCCCGGCGATCAGCGTGCGAAGTTCTAGCTCATGCACAAGATCACCTCGTTAGTGAGATTCCCACGTCCGCAGCGCGGCCAGCGCCTGCTCAAAGGCCTGGCGCTTGGCATCTCCTGTTGGAGCGTGAACAAGCCGGAAGTATGTACCGGTGCTGTTCTCTCGGCGCACAGTCTCCGGTTCCTTGCGCAGCACAAAAGCCGCTGTCTGGAGTGTGCCTGGGTTGCCCACCTCGAAGAGACCGGGGCCGCAGTGCGCCACAGCCTCGATTGTGGCTTCGTTCCGGATCGCCTGACGGAGTTCCTCATAGGAGCTGATGAACATGAAGGAATGCATCGATAACATGCCGACGTAGCCGCGTTTGTTGGCAAACTCCAGGCACCTTTGGATGAACGCAGCGTAGAGATCCGATTTCCCGGCGGGATAAGCGTCGGCGACCAGACCTGCCAGAGTCGCGTTCATCTTGCGCCGCGACATGTATGGGGGATTGGTAACAACGACATCATAGCGACCCAGCATGAGCTCGGCCAGGCGCAGGCCTTTGACTGCTTCGCCGCGGAAGAAACCCTGGTCGACGCCGGATGCGGCTTGCTGGCGGGCAAACTCATCCAGAGCCTGGACGATCTGGACGTCCAGGACAGCCCAGAACTCGTCATCGTCGGCCTGGCGACCTATGCCCTCGGGCAGCGCGGCGAACAAAGGCTCCTGGCGGTAGCGGGACCGTTCGGTGGCGATCAGGTCATTGATCTCCTGTTCCAGGCGCAGGAGCGAGCCGAGTTGGTTGGCGTCGTGCAGTCGCTGCCAGAGGGCGCGAATCAGCTTCTCATAGGCAGGTCTCTGAAAGTGCGCCTGGCGCAAGAAGGCTCCCAGGCGGGCGCCATTGAGCGGGAGCACATCGGCGCAGGCCAGGTTGCTGCTCGTGATGCGCGCTTGAGGATTGAGCGACTTGGCCTTCAGGTAGAGCGCCAGGGCGCTGAGTTGCACGGCCCGCAGGTCAATGTCGATGCCGAAAAGGTTGTTGGCGATGATGGCGGCGGGAATCTCGGCGGCGTCCGTCAGCGATGGCTTGTCCGGCCAGCCTGGTTGCCCGGCGCGCTCGATCTCCTCACGGTACATGGCGGCGAAGAGGTCGAAGGCTACCAGACCGAAGTGCATGGCGCCGCAAGCCGGATCCAGCATGGTGATCTCGCTGACCGGACGAAGTTGTTCGGCCGGGAGATCTCCTGTGAGATGTACCAGATACTCCAAGATGTCTGTGCCAACCAGGTGCGTATCCGGGTGAATCTGCACCCAGAGCCGGCCCACCGTGTTATGTACCAGGAAGCGAACGATCCAATGCGGCGTAAAGAGCTGAGTAGCTGATGCGATATCCTTGGTCTCGAACTTGGCGCCGCTGAGGCGGATTTTGGCAAATGCGGCTTGCAGTTCCGGCTCATTGAAGTACTGATACACCCAGCCGATTGTCTCATCGGCCTGCCAGATGTCAGCGAGATGCGGCTGGTTGAGCGCTTGCAGCAGCTCTTGCAGCGCGCGCGGGCGAGGGAAAAAGCGGCTGGGCAGGGACGTGGGGTCAAAGAGGACATTCAGCTCAGCGGCCACCTGGCCAGATTGCCAGAGCAGGAAATGGCGGTAGGCGGCGTCGGCGGCGCCGGCATGGAACAGGGCCAGGTCGGAGGCATTGGCTGCGTCGGCCAGGTAAAACTTGAAGGCATTGGAGGCTGTGCCTTTGTCCAACGTGCCACGGATCAGCTTGCGCGCCTCCATCATCTTGAAGGCGACCAGCCGGTTGAGGTGGGTAAAGGCCACCTCCTTGACCAGCTTCTCCACAGCTTCCGGGCGAGGCAGGCCGGCGCGCTCCTCGTCGGCCAGAAAACTCGCCAAGCGCTGGTAGGTCTCGGCTGCTTCGGGGTCGCTCTGCACGTGGGGCAGACGCTGCGGTGGATCGAGGCGGCCGTCGGCATAGAGGCCGTAGTCGCCTTCCAGCAACTCGCGGGCATCGCGGGTCAAGAGGTCGCGGGCAGAGAGGGCCAGGTCGTGGATCAGTGTACGCTGGTAATCATCGAGAGAATCACTCATGGGATGTCACCACTGAGACAACGATAATGATTGGGGCGTGTGTCGGCCATTCATATCAGACCAGCAGCTCTTCAAGCACGATCAGCAGCCGAATCGGCTCCTCAAGGAGCATAGAGCGTGCTGCCAAGCACTCGGCTTTGGACAATCGCTGTACGTGCGCCGCGTGATTCCTGTACTCCTGTACGTAGCGCATCAACCGTGCAGGGTAGTCCCGATCCTGGCAGAGAGAATCCAGAGAAGATAGTCTCTGCCGCAGGAACTGAGAGAAACCATTGGCGTCATCTCCCGCTAGCTTGCAGGCAACATTCATCAGGCAAAAGGCCATGTCGCCGAGTGTGAGTTCCCGTCTTCCCGCAGTGAAATCCTGCAGTGCTTTGATGCTCCGCGCACATCCTTTGTCGTTCGATTCGGGCAACTTGTTGGCAAACCCAGAATCCTTGTAAGCCACGAACAACTTGGTCAGGATCTCCGACTCAAGGGCCTTGGAATAGACGGCAACCGGGGCTGAGAAGTCAAGTGTTGGGTCATCTTGCGCGCGGGCGCACAAGTCGTCTGTGAGCAGTTCTGCTGTCAAAAGGAAATCGCGAGCATCCGATCCGAGTCTATCCCACTGCACGCCGAACACCGTTCGCAACCGATCCCCAGCGACGCTTGATTCCTTGGCGTGCTGGAATCGCTTGACCCATTCGGCAAGTGCCGGGTCGAGAGTCTTTGCGAATTTGTCGCCGCGCTGCCAGCTGTCCGGCTCGGCTGCGCTGGAGTCGCGAGCCGCATTGACTTCATCCTGCAGCATCGCCAGGTCTAGCCACCCAAGGGGGCTTAAGGTACTTATAGGACGAGCCATGTTTCCGATGGCCACACCTTTTGTCCAGCATTGATATCCCAAGGATCTCACCAGCCGTTCGGCCTCTTCTTGAGACAGCACTTGCTGCTCAGCGTACTTGACGCGCATAGTGACGTTGTAACAGTGGGTACAGACGATGAAGTCCGCGTTGAACCGATTACGATATAGCCGGGCATCATCAACTGACTGGTCTGTGGC
The DNA here is from genome assembly GCA_964402955.1 of uncultured Ktedonobacterales bacterium. Taxonomy (GTDB): domain Bacteria; phylum Chloroflexota; class DTOL01; order DTOL01; family DAOUCN01; genus CAYOEZ01. Next base: position 18,327 of record CAYOEZ010000062.1, read on the forward strand.
TGAGAAGAGCTCAGCGAAGGACTCCATCTGCTGCGCCATTGCTGTCATAGCCGATGTGCCTTTGCCTAACCAAAGTCCGAAGTCACCCCCGCTGGCGAAGTTGTGTAAGCACTTCGGGCATCGAGGCGGGTAGAATTTCTGGACACGGAACACGGCAACTTCCTTCATACGCAGCATCTCCAACTCACTCATCGCTGTATACCTTAGTGTGGTAGCTTCCCCTTCCCTCGTTCTCGGCGATACCTAGAAAGCGCAGGCTGGCGCGGCCCTCGCTCGTGGCCGGCATAAACAACACGCATGGGACGCTCGTCTGGCCCTTCATCTCATCGAGCAGTTTGGACACACGGTAGAAGCTGGGCGAGAGCGCCCCCGTGCGCACGATGAATGCAATGTGGCGCTTGGGGTCGAGGTCATGCAGCCGCTTCGCCAGCATGCCGGGCAGCGGCCGCCAGTTGCGGTCGGACAGGTAGTCCTGAATCTGGCGTTGCGCGGCCTCGAACCCGCTGCGACGCTCCAGGTCAACGACGGCAGTCATGCCCTCACTCTCTTCGATAGCCTGCCAGAGCAGGTCAGCCAGCGAGATCATGATAACGCTGCGCTCCGTGTCCTTCTCCAAGCGCGTCTTAAGCAAGACAATCTCGCTGCGCATCACCCACTCCTGCTCAGGAGGGTAGCAGAAGATGGCAAAGGGCAGGTCGTGGTAGATGTAATGTCGCATCGGCGACGCTTTGAGATCAGCTTCCAGTGTCTTGACGCGCTCTTTCAAGGAGGGCATGGGCATACTCCGTCAGTGTGGCCGCCGGGAACTCGATGCGCACAACTGAGCCGGCTGCCTGGTAGGTCAACAGATGCTGCTGGTGCGCCTCAACAAAAAGACGTTCCACCCCGTCAGGGGAAAGGAAGAACAGCTTCCACTCATCGCTTTGCAGAACACGCGCCCCCGACCGTTCGCGGTTTTGCAGCCAGAGAGCGAGCAGGGCAAACGGCGCGGTGGCAAGATAGACGGGCGCCAGACGCTTCGTCTCTTTCCCCTGCAGGATGCCGAAGTCGCGCAATGTGGCCAGGATATGTTGGGCCACGTGAATCTGCGTGTCATCGCTCCATGCGGTTGTTGTCTTGCCTTCGGCGATCCAGACGCGCAGGGTACGGAGAACGAACTCCAGCGGCACGTCGCTCAAGCCGGAGAGTTGCCGGGGATACAAAACATCAACCACCATGTCATGCAACGTTTGGTCGTTCTGCGCCGAAAGGAAGTAGAACAGGGGAATCAGCCAATCGGCGGGAGCATTGGCCTGCACAAGCGTCGCCAGGGCGCTGCCGATATCCGGATCAGCGAAATAGCGCTGACGGAAGATGACCAGAATGTCCTCGATGCGGCTGCGCGAGGCCTTGCCAAAGATGTTGGCGCGGCGGGCGCGGTCCAGGTTCTCAGACGACGACCTGGCGAGGTCCCACTCTTGCAGCAGTACCTTTGTGTCGGGAACGAGCGCCGTCGCTTTGATGATGCGGCTGCTATATGGTGGCCTGGACGCCCCCGCGGGGATGGATTGGGTCACGATTCGCCTCACATCTCAAAGTATGGGAAGACCGGCTTCTCTTTTGCGCCGGCAAGATAGGCCCATGCCACGGTCTGGGCGCGATGGAGCAGGGCCTGAACCCCCGCTGGGCAGGTCGGGATCTCTATCTCGAGGGTACCATTGACGCCCAGGTGAAGAACTTTGTAGGGCATGGGCTGGCCGCAGAGAGTCAGAAGGATCGAGCGCAGCTCGTCCATGCTTGCTATGGGCTCAGTGTGAACGGGAACGGTCAACAACGGATAGAAGCGCAGCGCAAGCACATCCAGGTTGTCTGAGTCGAGATGGTATAGATGCAGAGCAGACGGGATAGCGGTGAAGGCGGCCACGTGGCGCGCAGACGCTGCTTGGATGGCGAGACTGCGCGCGGCAAGCGGCGGCGCGCCCGGGAAGAGACGCTCAAGGACAAAGCCAGCCGGAGGAGTCAGAGAGTCGTCATCCCACCAGGCGAGGCTGTCACGGTTGGCGGCACGGGCGATCAACAGCCGCAGTCGCAGGATGGATATCGCGTCCTGTTCAGTGATTCCGGTAACTGGTGCACTCCGATCGGTCTGCCGTAGCATAGATACTCCACCACCACATTGTAGTCGGACCCGAGGAGTTCCCCGCAAACCAGCGACGCCTGTCTGAGACAAGGAGTAGACAAAGGAAGGCAACTACTGCAATTATACCATAAAAGTGACACGGATAGTTGCCTTTTGGGATATCAGATGGCGACGAGAGCGGCGTGTGTGCATCTGGAAGGTCATTCCCACGAAAAAAGGCCAACCCTGTCAGCCTGTCACATCATTGTGACAGCAGGGTTGGCCCAAGCATTAGGGCCACATTGTTCATTCAGTGTGGCCTACAAGCCATAGATCGTTCGGATCAACATACCCAGCCGTCTGGGTAACTCTTCCGGCGTCCGGCACAGGATCAGGCGGCTCTCGCCAAAGATC
>CAYOEZ010000063.1:0-20812 GCA_964402955.1 uncultured Ktedonobacterales bacterium
CAGCGCGATCTGCACCAGATTGCTGAGCTTGAGCACAGAAGCATGGCCCTGGGCATCGAGCCGTCGCTTCACTTCACCCCACAGCACGTCCAGCTTGCCGCTGGCGACTTCCTCCTCCTCTTCACTGACGGTGTGACTGACGCGGCCAACGCACGTGGCGAGCAGTTTGGCGCAGGGCGCTTGTGCGACGCTCTGCTCGCCAATTGGCAGGCGCCGGCGAGCGTGATCGTGGCAGCGCTAGAACGTTCTCTCTATGACTTCATCGGCCCAACCCCGCAGTTTGATGACATGGCCGTTGTGCTCGTGAAGCGAGCCGCCAACGCTCGCTGACAGTGTCTCAGAGTGGCGCCGCACTGCCAGAAAGGAATGCGATGATCGGTATGCTCTTGCAGGGACGTTACCGGCTGGATGACGAGATCGGTCGCGGCGGACTGGGCGTCGTGTACCGTGGGCACGATACACTGCTCGACCGCGACGTGGCTGTCAAGGTTCTTTCTCCTGCGACTCTGGCAGCAGATGCTCGTGCTCGCCTGCTGCGCGAGGCTCAGGCCGTTGCCCGGCTGCACCACCCGAACATCGTCACCGTCTTTGATGCCGGAGAGTCTGCCGATACCCCCTTCATCGTGATGGAGCTGGTCGAGGGCGCATCGCTGCACGATCGCCCCCCGCATGCAATCGCAGACATTCTGGCCATCGCCGGCCAGATATGCGCTGCCCTTGATCATGCACACACCCACGGCATCATCCACCGCGATCTCAAGCCAGAAAACGTCGCCTTGACGGTAGATGGTGTGGCCAAGCTCATGGACTTCGGACTGGCGCGCTCTGTCGCCTCCCGTGTCACCACTGAGGGTACAATCGCGGGCACGGTATTCTACATGGCGCCCGAGCAGGCGCTGGGGCAGGCCATTGACCAGCGGACGGACCTGTATGCTTTCGGCGTGATGCTGTACGAATTGGCGGCCGGGCGGCTGCCTTTCACAGGCGGCGACCCGCTGGCGATCATCTCGCAACATGTGCACGCTCCAATCGTGCCGCCCAGTGCGTACAATGTGCGCGTTCCCGCTGCGCTCGATGCGCTGATTGTGCGTCTGCTGAGCAAGCGGCCGGATGATCGGCCGCAGTCGGCGGCTGAGGTGCGACAGGCGCTGGCTGGCCTTGATACGTCCGTGGCGGTCGCCCAAGAAGTGCCCCTGCTCGAGCGCATCGGCCGCGGGCGGCTGGTGGCGCGCGAGCATGAGCTGGCTGAGATGGAGGCGATCTGGCGGCGGGCCGTGTATGGTGAGGGTCATGTGTTGCTGGTGAGCGGCGAACCGGGGGTCGGTAAGACACGCATCGTGCGTGAGCTGATGATTAGGGCGCAGGTCGGCGGCAGCAAGGTCTTCCTCGGCGCATCGTACGCGGAAAGCGGCGCGCCGTACGCGCCCATGGCCGAGATCATCCGCCAAAGCCTTACGAGCGCGGACGGGCCGTCTCTCCTCGTCCCTGTGCTGGCTGACCTGCTGACGCTCGCTCCCGACCTGCGCGCACGCTATCCAAACGTAGCGGGCAATCCTCATCTTGATCCGCAATCCGAGCAGCAGCGGGTCTTCGAGAGCGTAGTTGCCTGGTGCTCAGCGTTGGCGGCGACGTCGCCCGTCATGTTGGTGTTCGATGACGCGCACTGGGCAGATAGCGGCACGCTCATGCTCATGCAGCACCTGGCGCGGCGCACGCGCACCCTCCCTGTGCTCATCGTCGCCGCTTACCGCGAGGTCGAGCTTGATGAGGCGCGACCGTGGCACCAGCTTCTGATTGACCTCAACCGCGAGCGCCTGTCGACGCGGGTCAAGCTGGGGCGGATGAGCCGCGAGCAGACGCGTGATCTTCTGGCCGCCATCTTCGAGGAAGAGATCACGCACGAGTTCCTTGATGGCATATACCATGAGACCGAGGGCAACCCGTTCTTCGTCGAAGAGGTGTGCAAAGCACTGATCGAGGAAGGCACATTATCCTTCCGCGATGGGCGCTGGCGGCGGGGCAGCATGCAAGACATCCATGTGCCGCAGAGCCTGCGCATTGCGCTCCAGATGCGAGTGGGCAAGCTCCCGCCTCAGACGCAGGAGACCCTGCGCCTGGCTGCCATTCTCGGGCGCGACTTTGACTTTGATACGCTTGTGAAGGCGAGTGACCTGGGCGAAGATGCGCTGATCGCGGCGATGGAAGATGCCGAGCGTGCACAACTGGTTGTGGAGAAGCCGCCTGTCACATCGGGTCAGGTGTCGCTGTCCTTTGCTCATGTGCTAATGGCCTCGACGCTGCGCGAGAGCGTGAGTGGGATGCGCCGCCAGCGACTGCACCGCCGCGCTGCCGCCGCCGTTGAGGCTACCCATCCCGGTGATGTCGAGGCCCTGGCCTACCACTTCCACCAAGCCGGCGACGCCGAGCGCGCCAGGACATTCTACACGCGAGCAGGCGATCGCAGCCTCGCAATCTACGCCTATCGCGAAGCGGAGCAGAGCTATCGCGCTGCGCTTGAATTGGGCGGAGAGCCTGACGAACGGGCGCACGTTCTCTCCGGCCTGGGGGAAGCACTTTTCCGGCAAGGACGGCTCGAGGACTCCATTGCCTGCTGGCGCGACGCGATCAGTCTGTACACGACATTGGCGGACTATGACGCCGTGGCCAGGCTGTACGCACGCCTGGCTTACACGGCCTGGGATGCGGGCAGAACGGCGGAGGGCGTCGAGGTTGCCCTAGAAGGCCTAGCTGCCGTTGCCGGGCAGGCCGAGACAGCGGATGTTGGCTTGCTGCTAAATGAAGCCGCGCGCGTCAGCTGGCTCGGCGGCAGGCCGGCTGAGGCTCGCCAATTCGGTGAGAAAGCTCTCCTCGTCGCTGAACAAACAAACAACGCAGAGCTAAAGGCGCAGGCATTGTCTACCATGGGGCTCGTGTTATGGAACGAAGGGCGCTACGTGGAGGCGATCGAAGCCGGAAGGCAAGCGGTGCAGGTCGCGGAAGCGGCGGGCCTACTCTTGACGGCATGCCGCGCCAATAACAACCTGGGTGTACAACTGGGTGACTGGTTGGGCGACACCAGAGGAGCGCTCGATTGCCAGCGGCATGCGGCCGACCTGGCGCACCGCGCCCGCGTGCCGGCGCGAGAGGCCTTCCAGTTGTCCAATGTGATTGTGCTGACATTTGATCTGGGCGACCTGGCACAGATGGAACAATTGCTGCCAACGCTGCAAGCGTTGGTTCAGTCTCTGGTGGACACCGGCCAGGCGGGCCTCCAACTAGGCTTCTGCGAAATGCTTCTGAGCCATCTTCGCGGCCAGTTGGATGAGACAGAGCGTCTGACGCGAGAGGCCGTTGCCTTCGCGTCGCGCCATGGCAACGCGTATCACTTGGGCGCAACCACATCCTACCTGGCGGAGCAGTTGATTGAGAAGGGAGAGCCGGCTGAGGCCGAATCGCTCGTGGCGGGCATCCTCAAGCTTGCCGATGCTTTCGGCGGCGGCCTTCAGCCGCGCTGTCTACTGGCCGTTGCCTGCTCCCGCCAGGGACGCTCTGAAGAGGCAAGACAGTGGCTCGACCAGGCGCGTAAGCTGGCGGTAGTGCGTGTGATACCCCTTGATCGTTGCTACCTGCTGCGCGCCGAGGCAGCCCTGGCGGTGTGCGAGAAAGACTGGGCGGCATGTTTCGCTGGCTTTGCAGGTCTGTCTGATGCACTAGACGGCCTGGAGATGCGCGTCCGCCGCGCCTACGCGCTGCAAGAGTGGGCGGACGCATACCTGGCGCGCGGGGAAGCAGGCGACCGCGACCAGGCGCGGGAGCTGCTGCAGCAGTCGCTGGCGCTGCACGAGGAGATAGGCTCCACGGGCTACATCGCCCGCCTGCGCGAGCGGCTGGCGGCGCTTGGCGGCTGACGTCTTTCGGCTTCTTGCCGCGTGTCGCCGTCATGTGCTATAATGCGATTGGATTTGATTGTGGAGGGAAGTTTCATGGCATTGAGAGTGCATAATGTCCTGACGCGGCGCAAGGAAGAGTTTGTTCCACTGGCGCCCGGGCGTGTCAATATGTATGTCTGCGGCCCGACTGTGTACGACTACCCGCATGTCGGTCACGGCAAGCTCTATGTTTCGATGGACGTGGTGGTGCGCTACCTGCGCTTTTCCGGCCTCGATGTGCGCTACGTGCAGAACATCACTGATGTTGGCCATTTGCTGGACAGCGGCGAAGACCGTATCATGCGCGGCGCGCTGCGCGAGCGCAAAGAACCGATGGCGATCGTCGAGAAATACACCCGCGAATACTTCGCCGCCATGGATGCGTTGGGGGTGGTACGGCCCGACATTTCGCCGCGTGCCAGCGGGCACGTCATCGAGCAGATTGAGCTGACGAAGAGGCTGATTGCGAGCGGCCATGCCTATGAGGCCAACCGCTCGGTCTATTTCGCTGTCAGCTCCTGGCCGCAGTATGGCAAGCTGTCGGGGCGGAAGGTTGAAGAGCAGGAATCCGGCGTACGCATGGACGTGCGGGACGAAAAACGCCATCCCGCCGATTTCGCACTCTGGAAGAAGGCCGAGCCGGAGCATATTTTGCGCTGGCCATCGCCCTGGGGTGAAGGATTCCCCGGCTGGCACATCGAGTGCTCTGCGATGGCTATGAAGTATCTGGGCGAGTCGTTCGACATCCACGGCGGCGGTCTGGAAAACATGTTCCCGCACAACGAGTGCGAGATTGCACAGAGCGAGGCCTTGACGGGCAAGCCATTTGCCAATTACTGGCTGCTGACCGGCAGCCTGACGATAGACGGCGTCAAGATGTCCAAGTCGCTGGGCAATTCGATTACGGTGATGAAGGCGTTGCAGCGCTGGCGGCCGGAGCAAATTCGCCTGTTTATCTTGAGCAGCCACTACTCATCGCCTGTTGACATCACCGATGACGCCCTGGCGGCGGCTGGCGAGGGTGCAAGCCGGCTGAATGAAGCTGTGCGCGCCGTGGCCAACCGACGCAAAGATGCGGCCGAGGGCGACGTTTCCGCCGCCTGGCTCGACAAGCTCAACCAGTATCGCAGCCGCTTTGTCGAGTCGATGGACGATGACTTCAATGCTCCCATTGCGATCAGCGTCATGTTCGACCTTGTCAAGGAATCGAATGCGCTCGCCAACGGCGCAGCCGCCGTGACGGTCGGGACGCTGCAGGCGATAGAGGATCAATACCGGGCGCTGGCCGGCGATGTGCTCGGCCTGTTGCCCGACGAAAGCAAGCAGCAGCAGGGGCTGGACGTGGGACCGTTTGTGGAGTTGCTCATCCAGATGCGTAAGGATATGCGTGCGAGCAAGCAGTATGCCCAGGCCGACCAGATTCGTGACCATCTACTGGCGCTGGGCATCGTCCTTGAAGACGGTGCGCGCGGCACAACGTGGAAGAGACGGTAGCGCGCCATAGACGTGCGGCGTTTCTAGAACTTTGGACGTCTTTACTGTGGCGATGACCTCACCGTGGAGGATATGACGTGAGCATTCTTGTCGACAAGAATACCAGGCTGCTTGTGCAGGGTATCACCGGGCGCGAGGGTGAGTTTCACACCCGGCAAATGATCGAGTATGGGACGAACGTGGTCGGCGGTATGACGCCCGGTCGTGGCGGCAGTACGATTCTCGGTGTGCCGGTGTTCAACACCGTGCGCGATGCTGTCGATGCGACGCACGCCAACGCCAGCATCATCTACGTGCCTGCTGCTTTTGCCGCCGATTCGATTCTGGAAGCCGCCGACGCCGGGCTACCGCTGGTCGTGTGTATCACAGAAGGGATACCCACCCTCGATATGGTCAAGGTCTATGCCTATCTCAAGCAAGTGGGAACGCGCCTGATCGGTCCCAACTGTCCTGGCCTGCTCACGCCCGGCGAGGCCAAAGTCGGTATCATGCCGGGGCACATCGCCACGAAAGGACCTGTCGGCGTTGTTTCCCGCAGCGGCACACTGACGTACGAGGTGGTGTGGGAGTTGACGAGCCGCGGAATCGGCCAGACAACCTGTATCGGTATCGGCGGCGACCCAATTATCGGCACCAGCTTCGTCGATGTCTTGCGCCTCTTCCAGGGCGATACTGAGACAAAGGCCATCGTGATGATCGGCGAGATCGGCGGCAGCGACGAGGAACAGGCCGCTGCGTTCATAAAGTCAGCCGTCACGAAGCCCGTCGTGTCGTTCATCGCCGGGCGCACGGCGCCCGAGGGCAAACGGATGGGCCACGCTGGCGCGATCATATCCGGGGGTAAGGGCACGGCTGCCGAAAAGGTGGCGGCGTTGGAAGCGGTGGGGGCCAAGGTGGCGCGCAGCCCGCAGGAGATCGGCGCCTTGGTCGCCGCTGTCATCGGTGTGTAGCCGTCCGCGAATGCGGGTGAGCGTGCTGTGAGGAAGCGGGCCCCGGGTATCCCGGGGCCTTTTCTATCTTATGCACAATACATTTCTGGATCAGGTCACGTCCTTCCTTGCCGGTCGTGGGGTGGAGGCTTACCTCGTCGGCGGCTATGTGCGCGACCTTCTGCTGGGCAGGCAGAGCAACGACATCGACATCGCTGTCTGCGGCGACGCCGTTGCCCTGGCGCGCCAGATGGCTGATGATCTGCATGGGCACTTCGTGCTGTTGGACGCTGAGAACAGCATTGCCCGCGTGGTCTCCGCGGATGGGCACGACTACGCCGACCTGAGCCGCTTGCGTGGGACGCTGGCGGCGGACCTGGCGGCGCGCGACTTCACCTTCAATGCGCTGGCGCTGCCTCTGGGGTCGACGAACACGCGTGACGTCGTCGATCTATGCGGAGGGGTGAGCGATCTGCGGGCGCAGCGTGTGCGCGCTTTCAGCGAGGGTGCCTTCCGCGATGATCCGCTGCGCCTGGCGCGGGCAGTGCGCTTTGCAGCGCAGTTCGGCTGGACGATCGAGCCGGGCACGGCCGCGCTGGTGCGCCGTGATGCGAGCTTGCTGGCGCGCCCCTCAGGCGAGCGCGTGCGCGATGAGTTTGTCAAAATCCTCGCCGCTGCGGGTGCATGGCGCAACCTGCACCTGCTCGACGACCTGGGACTGCTGGCGGTGATACTACCGGAGCTCGACGCACTGCGCGGCGTCAGACAGCCTGCGCAGCACTTCTATGATGTTTTCGACCACACGCTGGCCGTGGTCGATGCCATCGAGGAAACCCTGATTGCTTGTGATGTGGCCACCATCGGCAAGCGCCCGGCCGGGCCGCGCCACTTGCCCCTGCCGGGGCGGGTGCTGGGCGCGGCGGCTGCGCCAGTGCGCGCCCATCTGGCCGAGGTCGTTTCGGCAGACCGCACGCGCATTGTCACCTTGAAGCTGGCTGCCCTCTTTCACGACATCGCCAAGCCACAGGCGCGCACGGTGGATGAGCAGGGGGAAACGCATTTCTACAACCATCCCCTGCTGGCGCTGCCAATTGTCGAGGACGTGCTGCGCCGACTGCGCTTTTCGGTGCGTGAGATGCAGATTGTCTCGGTGATGGTGGCGAATCACATGCGGCCGGCGCAAATCGCCGCCGAACCGGATGTGACGAAGAAGGCGATCTATCGCTATTTCAGGGATACCGGCGCCGAAGGGGTCGATACGCTGCTGCTGTCGCTGGCCGATCACGTGGGGGCGCGCGGGCCGAAACTGGACCCGTCGTCGTGGTGGCGCCACGCTCAGTTCACGCGTTTGCTGCTGGAGTACGAGCAGGGCGGCGCTCAGGATGTGATCAACTTGCCCCGGCTGATAACGGGCAAGGAGGTCATGAAGGCGTTCGACCTGCCGCCCGGCCCGCGCATCGGTGAGCTTCTGGAAGATGTGCGTGAGGCGCAGGTGGCCGGTGAGGTGCAGACGCGCGCCGCAGCGCTCGACCTGGTGCGTAGGCGGTTGGAGGAACACCCGCCAAGAAACCCTTAGGGTTTCTTGGCGGGTGTTCGCCTATCCCAAGCGGGCGCCGATGAAATCGCGTTGGCCGCGCACGAACTCGGCGGTAGGAATGGCGCGTCGGCCTTCGAGCTGAGTTATGACGAGAAGGAGCAGCCCGTCGGTTGTTGCGACGGCAGGCCCGTCCGGCGTGCTAACAACAGTCCCGTGCGGCGCCGTCGTCTGCCGGGCCAGGGCGCGCGCGCTGACAATCTTGAGCAACTTGCCGTTCCACGACGTGAACGCTCCGGGCCAGGGTGCATAGGCGCGCACGGCGCGGGCCAGAACGTCGGCCGGTTGGTTCCACTCCATGCGTCCGCCTTCCTTGCGTATGGGCTTGCACAGCGTGGCGAGCGTGTTGTCTTGTGGCACAGGGATGATCTCGCCAGCCGCCCAACGCGGTAGTGTTTCACTAAGCAGTTGTGCGCCCAGTTCGGCCAGCCGCTCCGTGAGCGAGCCGGTTGTATCATCGGGGCGGATGGGGAGCGACGCCCGCGCGAGCATGTCGCCCGTATCCATACCTTCGTCCAGACGCATGATGGTGACGCCTGTCTCGTGATCGCCCGCTAGAATGGCAGCGCTGATTGGCGCGGCCCCACGCCAGCGTGGCAAGAGCGATGCGTGTACGTTGAGCGTGCCCAATGGCGGAATATCAAGTACGCTGCGAGGGAGAAGCTGTCCAAAGGCGGCGACAATCTGTACGTCGGCCTGTAGATCGCGCAGCGCCGACGCAGTTGCGGGATGTCGCACGCGCTCAGGTTGCAGCACCGTGAGACCGTGTTCGAGCGCCAGCCGCTTCACTGGAGAGATGGCAAGCTCGCGCCCGCGTCCCGCAGGAGCGTCGGGCTGGGTTACGACGGCGGCGACGGAGTAGGCGTCGCTGTCGAGTAGTCGTTGCAGCGTTGGTACGGCAAATGCCGGCGTACCCATGAAGATAACGCGCAGTGATGGAGGCATCGTTCCACTCTTTCCTGGTCGTCATGCGCCGTGGCGCACACTACGGATGAAAGCCACCTCAGAGTTCCGATCTCTCCGAAGAGATCGGAACTCTGGCCCGACCATTCTTGGATTAGCGCACCTGCTTGACTTCGATGGAGTTGACTTTCGGTTCGCCCGTGACGGGCCTGAGGGCAATATTGAGGGAGCCGGCGCTGATCGTGACAGGAACGGTGACCGAGATGGCCGTGTTGCCTGCGCCAGCCTCGGCGACGATATCGTAGCTCGTTGAGAAGAAGACTCCGCCGACCTTGATGGTGAAAACCCGTTGTCCGGCTTGTACACCATCTGTCTCAGCAAAGTGCAGCGTGACGTCGTATTGCCCATTGGGCACGGTGAAACGATAGCGAGGATTGATCTCGCTATTGAGCCAGCGGCGATCAGTCTGGTAGAGGGCAGGATCCGTCGTTGCGGCGATGGCGTTCGTGGTTATGCCAGCGCCGGCTGTTGCTCCGTCGTAGCCCCAGCGGCCTTCAGCGAAGGGCTGATCGGCGCTCCACTGATCGCCGTTGCCGGCTACGTAGCCGGCGCCGCCGCAATTGACCCGCATCAGGTAGGGGGTAGGGACGGCTGTGCTGGTCGCCGTTGGCGTGGGCGTCGTTGGCGATGCATCCAGCAATGTGACGCGTATGGCGCTGATCTTGGCGGAACTGGTGCGCGCCGTGAAGTTGATGGAAAGGACGCCGTCGCTGACCGCCGTCGTGACGGTGCGGACGTAGGCCTTGTTCCTGCCCGCAACCTTGTAGAGGTCCAGGTCAGTGAGCACTGGTACATTGCCAAGCGCAACGCTAAAGACGCGGCAGTTGCTGCCCGAGCAGAAAATTTCCGCAAAGTGCAGTGCCACCTCGTAGGTTCCGTTAGGCACGCTGAACTTGTAGCTGGTCATCCCCCAGTGTTCTGACTGATAGAGGCGGCTGTCGGACGTGTTGCCGATCGTCGCCCCAGTCGCGTACACGCTTCCTCCGCTATAGCCCCAACCGCCGCTGGTGTAGGCCTGGTCGGCCTGCCACACCTGTCCCTGCGTGTCGACATAGGCCGCGCCGCCCGCGTTCACGCGCGTCTCGTAGCCAGGCGCAGTGCTGCGAGTCGCCGTCGGCGTGGCGGTTGACCCGCTGACCGTGGTGGCGGTAAACGTCGGGGTTGTCGTCCATGCTTCCGTGGCAGTTGGCGTCCTGGTCGCCGTCGCATCCAGGGGCGCGCCCACCGTTGCGGTGGCCGTCGCTGTCGGAGTTGACGGCGTGGAGATTGCTGCGCTGGTTGCGGTCGCCGCCGGCGCGCCCAGTGCCGTCACCCGTATGGCGTTGATCTTAGGGCTATCCTTGCGTGCAGTAAACTTGACGTTCAGAACGCCGTCGCTGACTGTCGTTGTGAATGTGCGGACGTAGGCGCTGTTCTTGGCCGTGACGGCGCAGATGTCGAAGGCGCTCAGGACGGTGCCATTCTCGATGGCGACGTCGAAGATGCGGCTGCCTGCGCTCAAGTAGTAGATTTCGGAGAAGTGCAGCTCCACCTCATACGCGCCGTTGGGCACGCTAAACGAGTAGTTGGACATGCCCCAATGCTCACTCTGATAGAGGGGATCGTTGTCGGTGTTGGCAATGGCCGCGCTCGTGCTAAATGTGCTGCCGCCGTTGTAGCCCCACGATCGAGTGGAGAAAGCCTTGTCGGCAAGCCACAGGTTGCCTTGCACATCGACATAGTTCTGCCCGCCGGCGTTGACCCGCACCTGATAGGTAGCGGGATCGGGAGTGGCCGTGGGCGTCGCTGTCGCGGTCGGGATTTCCGGGGTAGCCGAGACCGTTTTGACCGTGATCGTTGTCGAGCGTGAGCGGCCAAGGCTGTCACGGGCGGTGGCTGTGATCGTGTGCTTGCCGAAAGCCAGCGAGGTGGTATCCCATGCTGCTTGCCAGACGTTATTGCCGAGGCCAACTAGCGGACCTTTCGCCACGCCATCGATCGCATAGGTCATGCTGGTGATGGGCGCTGCGTCGTAGGCCTTGACGCGGATGGCGACTGTTCCGGAGAGCGTATCGCTGCCGCCATCATTGTAGAACTGGCGGGGACTGGTGATGATCGTCTCCGGCCAGTCTCCCAGGTAGTGGAGAATCGTCGAGACGTTGCCATTGTCCGAGGCGCCGATGAGGTACGATCCCTTGTAGCCAAGCGCAGGCGCGCCGATTTCCACCAGGCCGCTCGTCTTGTCCTGCAGTACAAACGGCTGGTGGTAATGCCCGCTGAGATAGGCAGACACCCCATAGGTGGTCTTGGCCTGCTGCAGGGCGGTTACTTCGTTGCTCGGCATGACGTAGAACCAGGCCGGGCTTGTTGACGTCTGGGGCAGGCGGAGCAGGAAGTGAGCGAAGAGGATACCCTTCTTGTCGGTCGTGGCAAGCAGGTTGTTGAGCCAGGGCACATCGAGCTTCTTGCTGGTGTAGGCGATGAAGCGATTCTGGCCAATGTCGAAGGAATACTTCATTTTGCCGACCGTCGACAGGTAAAGCTCGTCATCGGCCTGGTCGTGATTGCCGGGAACAGCCATGACAGGGATCTTGGTGGCAGCAATGGCATCAGTATAGATTGACCACGAGTATGCGTCGCCCACATTGGTCGTGTCGCCGGTGTTGATGATCACGGCGGGCTGCACGACGTCGTTTAGCTCAGCGATTGCCTGCTGGAAGCGCCGCGTGTGCACGCTGGGGTCAGGTGGGTCGCCCTCCCATTGTGTGCCAAGGTGGGCGTCGCTGATGTGGCTAAAGGTGATGATACCGTTGTCCATTCGGTAGACGTAGAAAATGATCGCATGATCACGGACGAAGCCGGCGTTATCGGTCACCCGCGCCGCTAGCCGGTGCCGTCCAATGGCAAGCGTGGCTGTATCCAGGGCATAGGTAAACGGCGCCGTGTTGGTCTGTGTGAGGTAAGCGCCGTCGAGGATATACTTGAGCGACTGAATGCCTTTGTCGTCCTGGACGTCGGCGGCAAGCTGCACAACGCCGGTCACAAAGCTCTGGTGCCTGGGATTGGTAATCGCAACAACGGGAGGAAAATTGTTGGCGGAGTCAATCGAGTAGCTGACCGTTAGCCTGGGACGTTTCTCGATGACGTAGTAGGCGTCGCCGCCCATCGTGTACTGGACGCTGACCGTGCCGGCGGCAACGAGGAGCGCTCCGAAGTTGCTGGCAGGATTGTGCACCCAGTCGCGCACGGCGTCAGTCATGTCGATGTCGTAGTAGACCGCGCTGTCGGATACTGGAACAGATGCGAGCGGCGGCTCGGCGTGGTCAATGTAGGCGTCGCTGGCGCCCGGCTTTTCCCAATCGTTGCCGGTGGACGCGACGTGCCAGGTAACCTGGTTTAGCGTCCATGGCCGGAGCAGGCGGTAGAGGTTGAGTGTGATGGCGCCGCTATTCGTGCGGTCCTGGACGTAGATGCGCAGCGTCGCGCCTGTGACGTATGCGTCGGTGGGCAGCGACGACACGTCGAAACGCGTAATGCCGTTGAACTGGTACGTGCGCAGAGCAATGACGCCCAGCGGCGATGACGCATTGTCGTGGGGCTTCCAGAGGTAATTCAGGATAGCGTTGGTGTTGCCAGTGTAGCCGTTGACGCCCTGCTGGAAGGTGGCGATGCCTGCCGCAGCGAGTGTTCCGGTTTGCGGCATACCGGAGGTGACGTGTGCGGAAAGCAGGAACAGTGCAGCAATGGCCACGAGTACGGCTGCTTTTTTCATCTTCGTTCGACCCCCGAGTATACTGTGGTGTGTCCTGCCCGAATGAATGGCACATCATTGCGGGAGAAGGAAGTTTAGCAACGTCAGCCACTCAGCGACGGTCAGTGTTTCAGCGCGGCGTTTCTCATCGATGCCGCAGGCGTTGAGGGCTGAGATGACCTCGCTGCGCGTGCGCCCGGTGCCTTGAGCAAGCGGGTTGTGCAGTTGCTTGCGGGGCTGGCTGAAACCGGCAGACACGAGGCGGAAGAACTGCTGCGCCTGCATGTCGTCGAGCGGCAGGCGCGGGTGCATGGTGATGCGCAGCACAGCCGAGCCGACCTTGGGCGGCGGGTAGAACGACGATGGGGGAACCAGGCGCACGATTTCCGGCTTGCCGTAGTACTGCACCAGCACAGCCAGGAAGTTCATATCGGGCGTGTTGGCTGTCATGCGCCGCGCCACTTCTTCTTGCACGGTGACGACGATAAGCGATGGCCGGCGTCGCTGGGCGAAGAAGTAGCGCAGAATGGGCGTTGTGATGTAGTAGGGCAGGTTGGCGACAACCTTGTAGTTTGCGCTCGCAGGCGCAGGCGACAGACTTTCTATCTCTGCTTCCAGGTTGACCTCTAGAATGTCGCCCTGCACAACACTGACGTTGGAATAGGGTGCCAGCACCTGCTCGAGCTTGTCCACGATGTCTTTGTCCAGTTCAATGGCAAGCACGCGCCCGGCTTGCGGCGCCATGACGGTGGTCAGCGCTCCCATGCCTGGCCCCACTTCCACAACCAACTCATCGGGCTGAAGGTGAGCGGCGGCGGCGATGCGGGCCAATACCTCGTTGTTAACGAGGAAGTGCTGGCCCATGCCTTTGCGTGGGCGGAGGTTGTGCTGGTGGAGCAGGGAGC
This sequence comes from uncultured Ktedonobacterales bacterium, assembly GCA_964402955.1. Classification (GTDB taxonomy): domain Bacteria; phylum Chloroflexota; class DTOL01; order DTOL01; family DAOUCN01; genus CAYOEZ01. The sequence continues at coordinate 13,545 of CAYOEZ010000063.1, forward strand.
GAGAATCCATCGTAGCGTTTCCTTAGCGCCGTTCGATCGGATAGTCTGGTAGAACCCAGGGAATGTCTCCGGGCACAGGTGTCAGCAGATAGATGGTGACCCAACCAACGTGCAATGGCGACGGGTCGTCGTCGTCGAAGGCCAGGTCGATGTGCATCCCCAGAATGAGGCCTCCCGTATCTTCAGCAGCGCCAAAGCCATAGCCGGGCACGTACATTGGAGTATGTAAACGAATGACATCGGGATCAACGGCGATCACACCTTTGGTCGCCCAGATGCCAGTGCGCGTGATGCCATATTGCGGATGATCGCGCTCCTTGCCGCTGGTCGCCGCCGTGTAGTATGTGGCCCACACGCGCAGCACACGCCAGTATTCGATAGGGCCGTCCGCCGTGATCGCCGTGCGTATCACGACGCGGGTGCCGTAGGCGACAGTCTGCGTCGCCGGTTCCTCATCGATCCACTCACGCTCGACGAAGCGGCGCACCTCTTTGCCATTCTCGAAGACGATACGCGTCGTGCGCTTGCGTGTGCCTGGCTTGCCCGGTGTGGCGACACGCGACTGGTCGAGTTCCATGTTCCCGTCGGGCTGGCGGACGGTGCTGAAGGGAATGGCTTCGCTTTCGGTGACTGTTTCTTCGCGTACCCGGGTCAACTGCACAACCATGCCGGGGCTGATGGCTGTAGTCAGAGCGGGCGTCGTGTAGTCTTTGTCGTGAAGAGCGATGTCTTCTTGCACGAGCATCTGGGCAATAGTCTCAGCCTGAGTGCGCGTGCCGAATGTCCGCCCATCGGCCGTGACCGTGACCAGTTTCGCACGTTGGATGGATATGCGTGTGCCTGCCGCGACCGCGCGATCAAGCGCCGGCGTCACGATGTCGGCAGCATAGACATAGATGCCCTCGCCAAAGAGCGCCTCGCCCACCGTGCGCGCCGCCGTCTGGATGCTCGCTTCGACGCCGTCCTGCAGGATCGATAGAGGCACTGCTCTCTGCACGGCAATTGCTATCGCAGCCGGGCGCAGCGCCGCACTGGACTGTGCTATGGGCTGCGACGCTGTGGCCATACCCGCAAGAGAGAACGCTGCCTGTGATCTGTTGGATACGTTTGTTGCAGAGCGTTGGCCAAGCTGTGCGCGTGGGTCGGCCAGTTGTTTGTCGATCAGAACGCGGTCGCGCTCAGCCAGAGCGATGCCGTACTCGTGCAGGATCGCCGCCGGAGTTTGTGCGTGTGTCTCCATTGCAAAGACGACGCCATCCTTAGAGAGGGAGACACGCCGCGCCCGCACGATGCGGACGGCAAGGCCAGGGCGCAGAGACGAGGATGGAGATGGGCTGACGGCGTCGTTGTCTTGTGCTGTGACGCCCATCTCGGCCAGCAGGCCGGCAACAGTTGTGCGATGAGTGCGGACGGTGATTGTGGTTCCGTCTATGGTGACGGCAACGGTAACACTGGTGACAACGTAACCTGCCACCAGGCTGACAATAGCGATGATTGCCAGCAGAAGCAGAAGGCGCTCTCTGTTCGTCCTTGGCCTCACATGACGGGACCTCACATGAAGGTATGAGAGGGGTGAAATGGTCGTGCACCCTCCGTTGATCACAACTGTCCAGCTTACCGGGGCCAGTTAGCTCCAACCAGGTAACCCTGCGGCACCCAGAGGAGTATGCTAACCGTTGCTTCCTTCCGGACCTGGCGGGGTTGGGCATTCCCCTGCCGCGCAGGACCCGATCTTCAACGCCACTTAACCACGGCAGTCCCAAACAGCCGGACCTAGAGAGGGAGTTCGACCCCGCTGTAGCGGATTTCGGGTACAGGGCACCGCTAGCTCCCCATCTAGCACGACCAACGGAAGTGTACCTTACACGACGGGGATTGTCAAGTGGAATGAAGCGCCAGAATGACGGGCAGCCAGCCCCGGGGGGTTGCGCTGTAGCTGCGCGCAACCAGCGGGCAGGTGGAGAGGTCGACACTCTGACTCTCGGAGACCGCAGACGGAAGGACGAGACGCGCCTCATCGAGCCCGTTGCGCACGAGATAAAAGGCAATACCCCCCAGGTCAGCCACCTGGCGCAGATAGGCGAGCTGGTGCAGCTGGCGAGCATCCGGCTTCCAGGTGAGGGCCGGGCTGCGCAGTGACTTGGCGTCGAAGGCCACGAAGCGGCCGCCAGCCAGCACGCCGCTAAAGTCGGATACCGATTTTAGCGCATAGATGACGGTGCCATCGCGTCGCCGCACTTTGCGCACCTCGTGCTTACTCACGACGGCCAGGTTGCGCCGCCGGTAATCCTCATGCGTGGTCTTGAGTTCGTCCTCGAAGTCCGCGCCGCGGTAGGCGGCGCCAACGCGGGGCCGGGCTGGTTGTTTACTCATTGTGGCCAGATTATAGCACAGCGGAGCAGGGGGAGACAAGCAGGGAATAATAGGACGCGGATTTGCGCGGAAGAGGCCGCGGATCAGCGCGGATACAGATGGAAAGATCGGCGAATATCCGCGGCTTCTTCCGTGAAAATCCGCGTCCCCGTCTCCCTCTGTGAAACGGCATCCATGTTCAGCTTGACGGGTGCAGCGGGGGTTGCTATAATGGCCTGTAGATAAAGTCTTGTCGTACTGCATGGGTGAAGGCAAGAACAGAACGGCGTTGCTTCACGCCCGTGTTGGCGGCTCTTGGAGGTTCAACAGCGTGCCGAATTACGTTGGCAGCATAGCTCCTCACGGCGGAGCGCTCGTCAATTGTGAACTGAAGGGCGGCGAACGCGCTGCTGCCCTGGAACGATCACACAACCTTCCGTTGCTTAGCCTCGGACCAATCACGATTTCCGATCTGGAACTACTGGCCATTGGCGGATTCAGCCCCCTGACTGGCTTCATGACCTCGGCAGACTATCGCTCATCCCTCAGTGACATGCACCTGGCGTCAGGCGTTGTCTGGCCGATCCCTGTTACCCTGGCTGTCACCACGGACGAAGCCAGGCTACTGCGCGAGGGACAAGACGTTGCCCTGTGCGAGCCGGGCGGGCGTGTCCTGGCTATCCTCACGCTCAAAGAGAAGTTCGGCTACGACCGTGAGGCGGAAGCACAGAGCGTCTACCGCACAACCGAGGCCAAGCATCCGGGCGTGGCGCGCCTGTATGCTCAGGGTGATGTACTGCTGGGCGGCGACGTGGTTGTCGTCAATCGTCCCGCCAACGCCACGTTCCCAGAGTATCGTTTCGAGCCTGCCCAGACGCGTGCCATGTTCGCCGAGCGGGGATGGAAGCGCATTGTTGGATTCCAGACGCGCAACCCCACGCACCGCGCCCACGAGTACATCCAGAAGTCGGCCATGGAGATCGTCGACGGATTGTACTTCAATCCGCTGGTGGGCGAGACCAAGAGCGACGACGTGCCTGCCAGCGTACGCATGCTGAGCTACGAGAAGTTGCTTGCCAACTACTATCCGGCCGACCGTGTGGTGCTGGGCGTGCTGCCGGCGGCCATGCGCTATGCCGGGCCGCGCGAGGCCATCTTCCATGCCATCATGCGCAAGAACTACGGCTGTACGCACTTCATCGTTGGCCGCGACCATGCCGGCGTCGGCAGCTACTACGGAACCTATGACGCCCAGCGCATCTTTGACGAGTTCAAGCCCGGCGAGTTAGGCATTACTCCGTTGTTCTTCGACAACACGTTCTACTGTAAGCGTTGTGGCGGCATGGCCAGCACGAAGACCTGTCCGCACGACGCCACCAACCATGTCACCTTCAGTGGCACCAAGGTACGTGAGATGCTCAGCCGCGGCGAGGTGCCGCCGCCAGAGTTCACTCGGCCGGAGGTGGCCGAGGTGCTGATCGCAGGCATGAGGAAAGTGGCAGAGGAGCAAGCAGCGCGTGGCTAAGAGCAAACCCAGAGTTCTTGTCATCGGCCTCGATTGCGCCTCGCCGGAGCTGGTTTTCAGCGACTGGCTGGACGAATTGCCGGCGCTGAAGAAGCTGGCCCAGGGTGGATTGTGGGGGAAGCTGGAATCGAGCATCCCCTGCATCACCATTCCTGCCTGGATGTCGATGATGACGAGCAAGGATCCGGGGCAGCTCGGTTTCTACGGCTTCCGCAACCGCGGCGACTTCTCGTACAAGGACTTGAGTTTCGCCACGTCGTTGATGGTCAGGGAAACCACGGTGTGGGACATTCTGGGCAAGGCGGGCAAGCGCTCGACGCTGATCGGCGTGCCACCGTCCTATCCGCCCAAGCCGGTGAACGGCAGCCTTATCACGGACTTCATGACGCCCAGCACCCAGAACGAGTTCACCTATCCGAGCAGCCTGAAGCCCGAGGTGCAGGCGCTCGTCGGCGACTACATGTTCGACGTTAAGGACTTCCGCACTGAGGATAAGGACTACCTGCTGCGCCAGGTGTACGAAATGAACGCCCGCCGGCACAAGGTCGCCATGCACATGCTGAAGAAGCAGGACTGGGACTTCTTCATGTTTGTGGAGATGGGCGTCGATCGCATGCACCACGGCTTCTGGCGTTTCATGGACGACAAGCATATAAAGCATGATCCAAACTCCCCGCACAAGGATGCGATCAAGAACTACTACAAGCACGTGGACGCACAGATCGCCGAGATGCTGACCCAGGTGGACGACGATACGACGGTGCTTGTCGTCTCCGACCACGGCGCCAAGCGCATGGACGGCGGCTTCTGTCTGAACGAATGGCTGCAGAAGGAAGGCTATCTTGTCCTGAAGACTCCTGCGCAGGGCGTCACACCGTTCGAGAAGTGTGCGGTGGACTGGACCAAGACGACTGCCTGGGGCGCGGGCGGCTACTATGGTCGCCTGTTCATCAACGTACAGGGGCGCGAGCCTTACGGTATTGTCCCGGCGGCTGACTTCGAGAAGGTGCGCGACGAGATTGCCGCCAAACTGGAAGCGACGCCTGACCATACCGGCAAGGCCATGGGCACGAAGTGTCTTGTGCCGCAGCGCGTGTACAAAGAGTGCAAGAACATCCCCCCCGACCTGATCTGCTACTTCGGCAACCTGTACTGGCGCTCAGTCGGCAGCATGGGCCACGGCTCGGTCTACACGTTCAGCAACGATACCGGCCCGGACGATGCCAACCACGCTGAACATGGCATGGTTATCGTCTACGATCCCAAACACAAGCAAGGGCGCGAGGTGGTGGGGCGGCAGTTGATGGACATCGCGCCGACAATTCTGAAGGCATTTGGTCAGCCGATTCCCGCGGACATGCGCGGTCGGGTGATTGAGTAGGAAGACTGAGAGCGACTCTCTCATGCGCTACCACCGTTTTTGGATGGGACTGACCATGGCGTTTCTTGTTGCCGCCTGCGCTGCGCCGCAACAACAGCAGCGGGCGATTATGCTGCCCGTCATTGTGTCTGAGCCGAGCGCTGCTCGCTTGATCGCACTGGCCAGCGCCGAGCCGGCCTTGCCAATGTGGACGCCGCCGCCGGCAACAGCGGAGCGTGTGCAAGCGCAGCCGGCAATGCCCACGCCGCGCCGCCCGGTGGTTGTGCTCGATCCGGGGCATACGAGCGAGACGGTGGGGGCTGTCAGCGCCGGCGGCACGCTGGCGGAGCATGATCTGACGCTGGCGCTGGCGTACAAGCTGGCGCCGTTGCTCAAAGAACGCGGGTTTGATGTCTATATGACGCGCAGCGCTGCCGGAAGCACTGTGCTGCCGGTCAAAGATGAGAACAGCGACGGTGTGCTGGATGACTACGAGTACCTGCAACCGCGCACCGACCTGGCCAACCAGGTGAACGCCGATGTGCTGGTCTCCTTACACTTCAATGGCTCGACCAACCCGGTACAGTCGGGCGCATCTACCTACTATGCTGCCATTGGGCCGTATCTTGCCGAGAGTGTGCGCCTGGCGAGTTTCGTGCAGCGGAAGCTTGTGGAGGGCATGGGCGCATCCGGCTATCACGTTGTTGACGCAGGCGTGCTGAGCGATGCCGGCTTGAAGTCGTATGGCACACTGTACAGCCTGGGGCAGAACCCGCAGTTCGCGCGTGCGGGCCGCTGGCCGGGTGTGCTGATCGAGCCGCTGTTCCTGACCAATGCCGCCGATGCGGCGTTTCTGAAGCGGGCAGACGCGCTGGATGTGCTTGCGCAGGCGGTCGCGCGGGCGATTAGCGACTATTTCGGGGTCGGGTGCCGCCGGAAAACGTTGGCGGCGGAGTGATGTGGAGTGCGACGTCTCCAGACGCCGCGCACAGCGCGGCCGAGTGATGTGGAGTGCGACGTCTCCAGACGCTGCCCACAGCGCGGCCGGGAGATGTGGAGTGCGACGAATCCTTTCGTCGCGGAAAGTGCGAAAACGCGACGAAAGGATTCGTCGCACTCCACATATGTACTCCACATCGGGCAAATGGAATGCAAAGGGATCAATGACAACGACGATTGCAGTGGCAGGCAAAGGTGGGACGGGCAAGACGACAGTGGCTGCCCTGCTCATACGCTATCTGGTGCAAAACAACAAAGGCTCGGTGCTGGCGATTGACGCCGACCCGAGCTCGAACCTGAACCTAGCGCTGGGCGTCGCGCTGGAGCAGACGATCGGCAACGTGCGTGAGGAGGCCCTGATCAAGGTGCAGGCCGGCAACATGGGCAGCGGCATGACCAAGACCGACTTCCTGGAATACGGCGTGCGCGATGCACTAGTGGAAGAGAAGGGTTTTGACCTCCTGGCGATGGGCCGGCCGGAAGGGCAGGGCTGCTACTGCGCTGCCAACAGCATCTTGCGCAACGCGATGGATCGGCTCTCGCTCGGCTACGACTACGTGGTGATGGACAACGAGGCGGGGCTCGAGCACTTGAGCCGGCGCACGACGCGCGATGTGGATACGCTGCTCGTCGTGTCCGACTTCAGCCAGCGCGGTATTGTCGCCGCCGGCCGCGTGGCCGAGCTGACCCGCGAGCTCAAGACCAAGGTCAAGCGCATGGGCTTGGTTCTGAACCGTGCGCACGGCTGGACGATCGAAACGCTGCCGGCCGAGGTGCGCGCGGCGGTTGAGGCGACAGGCCTGCCGCTGCTGGCCGTTGTACCCGACGATCCGATTTTGGGCGAATACGACATCTTCGGCAAGCCGCTGTGGAACTTACCTGCCAACTCACCGGCCTGGCAGACCCTACAAGAGACGTTTGGCGCACTAGTCTGATGTGCGCAATTGGCGACGGGCGGGCGATCCTGCGCGCTGCAAACTAGTAGTCGGCCACACAGAAGGTGATGCGTCATGCTGTCCGATTTTCGGACTC
>CAYOEZ010000064.1:0-20804 GCA_964402955.1 uncultured Ktedonobacterales bacterium
CACATTCGATAAAGCCAGACCAAAGACCACGCCGACAATCAGGGCCATCAGGATGGTGACCACAAACGGCTCAAGAACAAGGACGATGATGGCGATGTCACGCAGGCATTGCAGTCCGTCTGTTCTGGGGCTGCAAACGCCGTAGAGACCCAGGCCCATCAACGCCACGATCAAGAGGATTACAAGTACAATCCAGAACCGCTGCATGGACGTCCTCCGTGTTGGCTGGAGCCATTTCCAAGTACGCCGCTATTATATCATACTTCTCAAGTAATAACAACCAAGTTCCAATCCTATTACGCCCGGCAATCGCCATGAAAGGGTGACAGAGGGCTCAGACCGCGATTCTGTCTGCTACCACTTCTGCGATGTCTCGCACGCCCATGGTACGCGCTCCCTCGGCGGCTTTGGCCTTGACGCCGTCTTCCAACATGCCCAGACAGAAGGGACATGCGACAGCCAGGGTGGCGCCGCCTGTCGCGATGGCCTCGGCGGCGCGGTTCTGATTGATGCGCGTGCCGCGATTCTCCTCCATCCAATTGCGCGCGCCGCCCGCGCCGCAGCAGAAGCTGCTGGCGTGGTTGCGCGGCAACTCAAGTGCTGCTTTGCCTGAGGCGCTGCGGATCACGTCACGGGCGGGCTGGTAGACCTTGTTGTGGCGTCCCAGGTAACAGGGATCGTGGTAGGCGAGTGCACTGTCCGGCAGCGGCCCGTTCAGCGTCAACTGGCCCTGTGCCAGCAAATCAGCAACGAACTGGCTGTGATGCACCACCTCGTAGTTGCCGCCGAATTGTGGGTATTCGTTCTTCAGCGTGTTGAAGCAGTGCGGGCAGGCAGTGACGATGCGCTTGACCTTGTAGCGATTGAGCGTCTCGATGTTTTCCTGCGCCTGCATCTGGAAAAGGTACTCGTTGCCGGCACGGCGCGCCGCGTCGCCGGTGCAGGTTTCTTCTGTGCCCAGGATAGCGAAGTTGATGTTGGCTGCTTGCAGAATCTTGACAAGGGCCTTCGCCACGCGCTTGTTGCGCTCATCGTAGGCCGCAGCGCAGCCGACCCAGTACAGGACATCGGCCTTGCCGCCGCTCTCGGCCATTGTCTTGACGCCCAGGCCTTGCGCCCAGGCGGCGCGCTGGCTGCGCGCCAGACCGTAGGGGTTGCCGTTCTGTTCGATGCCGGTCAGCGCGACGTTCAGATTGCGTGAGACTGTCCCCTCCGCCATGGTCAGGTAGCGCCGCATCTCGACGATTGCGCCCAGCTGGTCAATGCTGACCGGGCAGGCTTCCACACAGGCGGCGCACGTTGTGCAGTCCCACAGCTCATCGGCGCTAATGATGTCTCCGTGCATGGCAGGTAAGGCAGACTGGGCAGGCTTTGAACCTGCCGCGACGGGTTTGGCGAGTGGGGAGTCGTGCAGGTAGGCGCCCAGCTTGACGATGACACTCTGTGGCGAGAGCGGCTTGCCCGTGGCGCTGGCCGGGCAGGCGTCCTGGCAGCGACCGCAGCGTGTACAGGCATCGAAATCGAGCAAACGTTTCCACGTCCAGTCCTCGATCTTGCCTGCGCCGAACGTATCGGCCTCTTCGATATTCTTGATCGGTTCAAGCGCGCCCACCGGCCCCAGGTTGCGGAAGTAGATGTTGACCGGCGCGGCCAGAAGGTGGAAGAACTTGGTGTAGGGGATGGCAGCGATGACGCCGAAAGAGATCAGGGCGTGGAATATCCATATGCTCGTGTGCAGCGTGCGGTTGGTGGGGTCGCCCAGACCCATCAGCGCGCCGGCAATCAGGCTACCGACCGGTGACCAGTTGGCCCATGACGGCTGCGTCACGGCGATGCGCAACCCTTCGATCAGGTAGCCGGTCAGGACGATAAGGGCAAGCGCGAGCAGGGGGTAGGCGTCGTCGCGGGCGAAACAGCGGCTGAGGGCATGTGTCAGCCGTGCGGGCTTGATCACATAGCGCCGCCATGCCGCCATCGCCAGACCAGCAAGGAGGACAATGCCGAATATGTCCAGGATAAGCTCGTACGTGACGTATGTGGCTCCCTCCAGGAACTGAACGCCAAAGAAGAGGCGTGCGACGTCCCAGTCCAGGGTGGCCAGCGCCGTGCCGACGAAGAGGAAGAGCATGCCACAGAAGATGGCCATGTGCATGATGCCGGGAAACAACTGGGCCAGCGTGCGCATTTCCATCATGGCGTCGGCAAAGACGCCCCAGGCCCGTTGCACGGGATGGTCGGTGCGCGTGGCGGGCTTGCCCCGCATCCACACCTGGACGCGCCGCATCACACCGTAGGCAAAGATGACAACAGCGATGACGCCCAGCACGTAGTTGGCGACCTCCGCCCACTGTGGGATGTTCCAGAACGTCTGGCGAACGGGCATACTGAGTTCCTATCCTCCCTTTCGTGTGCGGAGCTCGGCCGTGAGGCGGGGTACAATATCAAAGATGTCGCCAACGACGCACAGATCGGCAAAGCTGAAGATGGGGGCATCGGCGTCCTTGTTGATAGCGATGATGTGCTCGGCTGTCTGCATGCCAACCTTGTGTTGGATAGCGCCCGAAATGCCGCAGGCGATGTAAACGTTTGGTTTGACCGTCTTGCCCGTCTGGCCGACCTGCTCGGAGTAGGGCCGCCATCCTGCGTCAACGGCGGCGCGCGATGCGCCGATCGCTGCGCCCAGAACGCGCGCCAGGTCTTCGAGCAGCGCGAACTTCTCGGGGCTGCCCAACCCGCGACCGCCAGCGACAATCACGCTGGCTTCGTCCAGGCTCACCGACTGCCGGGCGCTGGCGACGCGCTCGACGACGCGCACTGCGGTCTTCTGCTCGAAAACGACAGACGTCTGCTCCACCAGCAGCGCTGGCCCCTCGTGTTTCGTCGCAGCGAAGACATTCGGTAAGAAGGAGAGAAGATGCGGCGTGTCGCCGCTGCAGACGCACTCCACCATCAGGCTGCCGCCAAAGGCGGCTTCGGTTGCCACGAGCGCGCCGTTCTTGACCGACGCGGCGACGCAGTCTGCCAGCATGCCCAGCCGCTGACGCGCGGCCACACGGGCAATGACGTCCTTGCCGAGCGCGGTGGCGGGAATGAAGACGGCGGCAGGCTGCTTTGCGGCGATCAGCGCCGACAGTGTGCCGGAAACCGGCGTGGCGTGGTAGGTCGCGAATCGCTCATCCTGCGCCAGGTAGGCCTTCTGCGCTCCGTACGCGCCCATCATATGTGCGGCTGCCTCGTCTCCTCCCAGAATGACGGCGACGGGCGTCATGTTCATCTCAGGGGCCAGCTCGCTGGCCTTGCTCATTAGTTCAAAGGATACTTTTCGGGGAACGCCCTCGCCCATCTCGGCCAGGACCCACAACTCGTTGACGCTCAAGGTTGCCTCCTGCGTTAGGTATGGTGCTGACTCCCTGCTCCCTGCCTGGCAGCCTGTCGGAGAGAGTTGTCTCACCGCAGAGACGCAGAGTACGCAGAGGTTTTGATGGTTTTCTGTGCTCTTTCTCGGCGATCTCTGCGTCTCTGCGGTAGAAAAAGAACCCCCGCATCGGCTCTCCGACAACCTGCTGGTGCTCAGATTGCATTGATCTCCCTCAGGTAGTCGGCGATCTTGCGTGCAGCCGTTGCGGGATCGTCTTTGATGATGACGCCTTTGGCCCGGGGCGGCGGTGTGCTGCTGGACAGAATTCTGGTGTGTGCTCCGGCAACGCCGACGAGCGACCGATCGAGCTGCAAATCGACGGCGCTCAGGGCTTTGATCTCTTTCTTGCGCGCCAGCATGATGCCCTTGACGCCTGGGTAGCGCGGCTCATTAATGCCTTTGCTTACGCTGACCAATGCCGGCAACGTCCCTTGCAGCGTGACATAGCCTCCGTCGGTCTGGCGCTGGATGCGCGCCACACCCGCGGCGCTGTCCACGTCCAGTTTCGAGGCGAGCGTGAGGGCAGGGATGTCCAGGAACTCGGCAATGGCGGCGGGAACCTGGGCCGTGCGGGCGTCGGTGCTTTGCATGCCGGTCAAGATCAGGTCGAACGGCAGCTTCTTGATCGCCGCTGCCAGGACGTGGGCGGTGCCGAGACTATCGGAACCGGCCAGGGCGGGGTCGGTAATGAGTACAGCGCTATCGGCTCCCATAGCGAGAGCCTTACGCAAGGCGCTGTCGGCAGTCGTTGGTCCCATACAAAGGACGGTCACGTCGGCCCCGCTCTTTTCCTTGATGCGCAGGGCTTCTTCGATGGCATATTCGTCGAAGGGATTGAGGATATTCTCAACGCTCGTGCGGTCGAGGCGATTGTCAGCGCCAAGCCGCTTTTCGGCGGTTGTATCGGGCGTCTGTTTGACGCAAACGATGATGTTCAAGTCCAGACCTCCGGGTTGGAAGTACGAGAGAAGTTGTCAGGCATTCGCTAGCCAAGCGCACGCTCAGCCAGGGCGAATGCGCCGAGCACGCCGGCGTGCGTGCCGAGCATGGGCGGGACGATGTAGCGGTCGATGTCGTTCAGAATCGTGGGCGATTGCAGGTAGCCGTTGAGCAACTGCTGCACTTCGCGCCGTAGCAACGGAAAGAGTTGGCTTTGCTGCATTATGCCACCGCCCATGACGATGCGTTGCGGCGACAGCGTGACGATCATGTTGACCAGACCGAGCGCCAGATAGTGCGCCTCCAGCGCCCAGGCGGGATGATCGACAGGTAGTGTCTCACCGCGCTGGCCCCAACGCCCTTCGATCGCCGGGCCAGACGCCAGACCTTCCAGGCAGTCGCCATGGTACGGGCAGACGCCAGGGAACGGGTCGGTCATAGGATCACGTCGCACCAGGATATGTCCCATCTCGGGATGAATCAGTCCGTGCATGAGTCCGCCGTTGACCATGCCGCCGCCGCCGATGCCGGTGCCGATTGTCAGATAGATAAACGTGTCCAGCCCCTGCGCTGCGCCCCAGCGGAACTCACCCAGCGCGGCGCCGTTGACGTCGGTATCGAAGCCGATGGGCACCCCCAGCGCCCGGCCAATGATCGTGCCGAACTCGGAGTTCGTCCACCCCGCCTTGGGCGTGGTCGTAATGTAGCCGAAGGTTGGCGAGCCGGGATTGGGATCGACCGGACCAAACGAGGCAATGCCGATGGCGCCAGGCGGACCAAGCTTGGCCCGCTGCTCTTGAAAAAACGACAGAGCACGGCCAATCGTTTCGCCGGGAGTAGTGGTGGGGAAGGTTGTCTCAGCCTTCAGGTCATCGGGGCCTGTTCCGACTGCGCACACGAACTTGGTTCCGCCTGCCTCAATTCCGCCCCAAAGCGTCATTCTTTTTCCTCTGCAAGAGTGTGGTGTGTCATGTCTTGTGCTGCGACTCCTCGACAAGAACGCGTCGCAGCACCTTGCCCACGAGTGTCTTTGGCAGCGATTTGCGGAACTCTACCTCCGCCGGCACCTTGTAGCGCGCCATGTTTTGCTTGCAGAACTCAACGATCTCCTCACCAGTGGTGGTCTGCCCCTCGCGTAAGACGACAAACGCCTTGACTTGCTCTCCCCATTTGTCATCGGCGATGCCGGCGACCGCGACTTCCTTGATAGCCGGGTGCGTCAGAAGCACGTCTTCGACATCTCGAGGATAGACGTTGTAACCACCAGAAATGATCATGTCCTTCTTGCGGTCGACGATGTAGAAGTAGCCATCGTCATCGACTTTAGCGATGTCGCCAGTATACAGCCAGCCGTCGCGCAGGGCAAGCGCCGTCTCGGTGGGATGCCCCCAGTAGCCCTGCATGACCTGGGGCGACTTGATGCACAATTCGCCAATCTCGCCCGTGGCAAGCTCGCGGGCGCCGCTGTCGATATCAACGATCTTGCATTCAACGTCAGGGAAGGGTACGCCGATGCTGCCTGTCTTGTTCAGCCCCAGCAATGGATTGCAGTGCGTGGCCGTTGGCGCCTCGGACAACCCATAGCCCTCGCACAGCTTGCCGCCAGTGATGTGTTCGAACTTGAGTTTGACGTCTCCGGGCAGCGGCGCTGCGCCGCTGATGCAGGCTTTCACTGAGCTTAGGTCGTACTTTGACGTAAGCGGATTGTCGTTGATCGCGACATACATCGTCGGCACACCGGGAAAGTACTCCGGACGGTACTTCTGAATGGCGCTCAGAATCGCTTTGACCTCGAACCGTGGCTGCAGAATCAAGGTGCTGGCTGTGCCGATGGCAGCACTCATGCAGGCGACCATGCCGTAGACGTGGAAGAAGGGCAGGGCGGCCATGAAGCTGCTGCTACCGTCAGGGACGTTCAACCAGGCGCGAATTTGAAACGTATTGGTGATCAGGTTGGCATGGGTGATAACGGCGCCCTTGCTGGTGCCGGTCGTTCCTCCAGTATACTGCAAGAGGGCGACATCGCTTGCCTTGACCTCGATGCGGGGCGCCGCCGCCGGATAGCCGCGCAGCAGAGATACAAGATCGAAGTCCCCTTTGGTGAGTATCTGGCGGTCGCCTTCCTTCTTCTCGCGCGCCAGAGTATACAGGATGCGCAGGGCTGGTGGCAAGTAGTCCTTGATGCTGGTCACGATCACCCGCTTCAGAAGTGTGCGGCGGCGGATGTTCTGGATGAGCGGATAGCGCCGGCTGAAGACGATGATCGTCTCGGCCCCACAGTCCAACATCTGCTGCTCAACTTCACGTTCAACCCAGAGCGGATTCGTGGCCACCACGACGGCGCCTGCTTTCATTGCGCCGAAGTAAGCGATGACAAACTGCGGGCAGTTCGGCATCAGGAGAGCGACCCGATCGCCTTTCTTGACGCCCAGCGCGCAAAGCGCGTTGGCGAAACGGTTCGCCAGCGCATCGATCTGGTGGTAGCTGAGCCGCGCGCCCTGGAAGATCGTGGCCGTCCGGGTTGGAAAGCGTTCGGCCGCGTTCTCCAGGAGGCGGTAGAGTGGGATCGACGGGTAGTCCAGAGTATGAGGTACTCCCTCATCATAGAACTTGAACCAGGGCTTGTCCATGTGTCTATCCTCCCCGATTACACTCTCACCATTGGGCGGCTGAACTCGCCGCGCCCGACCTCAAACCATATGATATAGTTCGTATGGTAGACTATGCCCATAGCATCTGTCTCGCCGTAGCGTACACGCAGTGTTGTTGAGACAACGCTGTGGTCGGTCGGCAGCGTGCTCATCGTTCTTTGGCCTCTTTGATTGCATAGATGAGCTCAGGGACAACGTCACGCCAGTCGCCAACAATGGCATAGTCGGCGCAGCGCATGATCGGTGCTGCGCGATCTCTGTTGATCGCCGCCAGGCAGCGGGCGCCGCGTATGGCAACGCTGTGGGAGAATGCACCGGAGACGCCAACAGCGACATAGAGATCGGGATGGACAGAGGCGCCGGTGACATCCACCATGCGGTCGCGTGGCGCCCAACCCAACTCGACCGCGGATCGCGTTGCCGCAACTTCGCCCCCAAGCAGGCCCGCCAACTCCGCCAGCAACGCAAAGCCCTGAACGCCGCCGATGCCGCGGCCGCCGGCGACGATCACCGGCGCGTCAGCCAACGGGCGGCGGCGGGGCGCGAGCGTGGCCGGCGCAACGTCCGTCGTCACGTCAGCATCGGTCAACGCCACGTCCACCTGCTCGATGACGCCAGTGCGCGCCTGGTCTGGAGGCAACGCACTGAAACAACCCTGCCGCACAGTGGCGATTTGTGGTAGCGCCTTCGGGCACGTCGTCGTGGCCAGCAGGGCGCCATTGTGCGTGGCGCGTGTGGCCAGGAGCAGCCGCTCCTCCTCGTCCAGATCGAGCGCCACGCACTCGCTCAGCAAACCTGTCTGCAGGCGCGCTGCCAGGCGCGGTGCAAGATCGCGGCCGCTGCTTGTCGCAGCAATGAGCACGATTTCCGGTTTCTTGTTGGCGATCATGCCGGCCAACAACTTGACATATGTCTCAAAACGATAAGGAGCAAGGATGGAAGAATCGGCGAGCAGGACGCTATCGCTGCCATAGGCGATCGCCTCGGCTGCCAGAGGAGCAACTGCATTGCCCATCAGAACCGTCGCTACGCGCGCCCCCAGCATGCCGGCTAGCTCGCTGGCGCGTCCGAGCATTTCGTGCGTGACGCGTGCCAGCGCACCGTGGCGCGTTTCGGCGACAACCCAGATGTCCCGATAGGCCGCGGTCGGAGTCTCTTCCATCGTGCCGCCCAGCAGAGCCTGCAGGTAGTCAAGTCCCATGTCAACCTCCGTGCGCAGGAGGCAGACATTTCAAGAGTGTGTGTTGTTTGCACCACAGAGGCACAGAGACCATCTGCCGGTAGGAGGCGGACGTACTCATGTGCAGTTCACTCTGTGCCCTCTGTGCCTCTGTGGTTTTCAATTGTGCCCTCATCTCGAAATGTCTGCGCAGGTAGAGCGGACCGCATTTATATCCGTCAGGTAACACCTTACATAAGCATTATGCTCAAGCGTGTGTCTGTTCGTATTCTGCAATCTGCCGCAACAGATTCCAACGGTCGGCCCCGCCCAGCGTCTCCAGCTTGCGCACGCCCAGTGGGTCGATAACATCGCGCAGCAGGCGCACCTCCTCCGTGCTGGGGGGGAGCGTTTCTGATGCATGGGGGGAGATGGCCACAGGAAATCCGGTGCGCGCTTGGATGCGTTCAATCGTGACGCCGGGATGGTAGGTGAGCAGGCGCATGGCGCCGTCTTCGAAGTCGAAAACGCCCAGGTCGGTCACGACGCCGCGCGGCCCTGTGCCGAGGATGCCCTTCGCCCGCCGCTCCACTTCTGCACCGACGCCGAGACCGCTGATGAAGTCGAGCCGGCGCACGAAGCTGGCGCGCCCGTGACGCGGATTGTACAGGTATGTGTTCGTCGAAAACGACGAAATGTCCGGAATGCCGCCCGATCCCGGCAACCGCACACGTGGGTGGTCATAGTCGCCGATGGCCACGTTATTCGTGTTGCCCTGGGCGTCGGTCTGCGCCGGGCGCAGGAATTCCTTGAACTGGAGCACAGGCAGGATTTCCGTCACGAGCTGCGCAAAGGACGGTGCGATCAGTGAATGCTCGTGCAGACCGACTTCGGCGCGGCTGATGGCCAGCGGCGACCAGTCGGTCGTCAATGTCATGCCGATAGCGCTGGCGAAGAGCAGGCGAGGAGCATGAGTCAACTTGGCCAGAAAGTAGCCGGCGAGAACCATCGGCGTGGCAATACCTTGCGCCACACATTCGCCATCGTCGAGCAGGCGGGAGATGCAAACCGCCATCAGTTCATCGATGGTGTAGTCGGTCGAGTATGTCATAGATCCTCTATGCCGCCAAGAAATGCCTGCAGATACTGGTCAAACTCACCACGGTTGCAGGCGTCGACGTAGTCCATAATAGCCAGAGCATCCAGCGGGTAATCGGGAAAGCACGATGTCGGTTTGGCGCCGCCAGGCGCGTGCACTAGCGCTGCCACGCGGCGTCCGAAAATGTCGATCTCACTGCCAAAATCGCGTGGATCATCGACGATGCGCTCGGCAGTAATGATCAGCCTGTCTGCTGTCAGGCCGAATTCACGATCGTAGGACTTGTTGAAGAGCACGACGGCGTTGCCGTCGCGGTCGGCCATCGGCACATGGATGACGGCGACGTCGGGCCGGATGGCAGGAAAAGCCGGCAGCATCTCGCCTGAATAGGGATCCTGGACGAGCTTGACGTCGGGCCGGACGCGCAGCATGTCGGTGCCCAGCCAGGCGCGGGCAGGCGTGAAGCCGATACCGGCCTCGGCAGCGCGCAGCCCGAAGGCAATCGACGCCTCCGTTTCCTCGATGATCTGGAAAGCTTGCTGGCCGGCCAACTTGCTGAACATCGGGGCCAACCCGAAGGCTTCCAGCCCGAAGTAACAGGTGCGCAGCTTCTTCACTCGCCCCGCGCCGACCAGCAGGTCACTCTCAAAGCCCGCTGTCAACTCCAGCAGTGTCAGATCAGCCGTTCCCTGGCGCAGCAACTCGCGCACGAAGGCGACGGGGCGGCGGTAGAGCGTCATTCCGCCCAGCGCCAACATGTCGCCGGGATGGACCAGCTTCACGGCTTCGGTCATAGATGTGAGCATAGATGGCATGATGAGTCCTTGTCCATTGTCAGATCAGCCCGCGCAGGCGCAGGCGAGCGGCCAGCGCACGCGCTGCGTCGTGCGCTGTACCGTCAAGAACAGTCCCTTTGGTCTGCACTTCGGGAGCAAAGACGCGCCGCACGACGGTGATCGAGCCAGCGACGCCAAGAAGTGAAGGATCAGCTCCAATGTCTGCGGCGCTCCACCTGTCGATCTGGCGTCTACCGCAATCCATGATCTGCGCGGCAGTCGCCAGACGTGGGCGGATAGAAGGCAGGACTGTCACCACTGCAGGCAAAGCCACACTCACGAGGACGTTGCCCTCCTCCGTGGCACGCAGCGCGCTTGCCCGGCCTCCGGCCACTGTGACATCTGATGCAAATGTGATCTGTGACCACCCCAGATGCTCGGCGATGTGCGGCCCAACCTGTCCGCTGCCGTCGTCCCACGAGCAGGCGCCGGCCAGGACGAGGTCGACGTTTCCCAACCTGGCGACGGCTCGCGCCAGCGCATAACCGACACCCCCGCATCGCTGCCTGCAAACAGCGGATCGCTAAGCAGAATGGCGCGGTCAGCGCCCAGGGCAAGCGCCTGGAGTACGACGTCCTCGGCGCTGGCTGTCCCCAGTGTGACGGCGATGACTTCTGCTGCCTGCATGTCTTTGAGCGCAAGCGCCGTTTCGAGAGCGCACAGATCGGCCGCGTTGGTCGTGAGCACGCCGTCGCGCGTATCGAGCTCAGCGCGGCTGGAGACGCGCACGGTGGCGGGATCGTAGACTTGTTTCAAGCAAACGACAATTCGCATCTAAGTCCTCAGTCTCTGCTCTATGGATTGATCTTGACCCCTGCTTTTCTGAGAAGGTCAGTTGCGACGATAATGCGGCATATCTCATTTGTCCCCTCAAATATCTCGGAAATGCGGGCATCGCGATAGCCGCGCTCGACAGAACTGCCCCGCAGCAGACCGGCGCTGCCATGAATCTGCACGGCCCTGTCGACACAGCGGGACGCAACCTCAGAGCCGAAGTACTTGAGCATCGCCGCCTCACGCGCGAATGGCTGATGTGTATCCACCATCCACGCTGTGCGATACACCATCGAGCGCAGCGCCTCTATCTCGGCGGCCATGTCGGCGAGCATGATCTGAATCGCTTGCTGCTGTGCGATGGGCGCTCCACGCTGCTCGCGCTCGCAGGCGTAGACGATGCTGGACTCGAGCGCGCCCTCGGCTGTGCCCAACGCTGCCGCGCCAATCGTGACGCGCCCCACATCGAGTGTCTTCATGGCTGTGGCAAAACCCGCGCCAAAGGCGCCCAGCACGTTTGCGGCGGGTACGCGGCAATCCTCAAAGACAAGCTCTGCAGTGTCCGAGCCGCGGATACCCATCTTCTCGTCAATGGCGCCAACCTTGAAGCCAGGATAGGCCTTTTCAACAATGAAGGCAGTGACTCCGCCGCGTGCGCCCAGAGCGGAGTCGGTGACGGCGAAGATGATGAAGACGTCGGCGATGCTGCCGTTGCTGATCCATATTTTGGAACCGTTGAGGACAAACTCGTTGCCGTCTCGCACGGCTTTGGTGCGGATCGCAGCGGCATCTGAACCTGCCTGCGGCTCGGTCAGCGCAAAGGCAGCGAGCTTCTCGCCACGGCAAAGCGGCGGCAGGTATGTCGCCTTCTGTTGCGGCGTGCCATCAAGGTAAATGGACATGGCGCCGATGCCCACGTGCGCGCCGATAATGGCCATTGTCGAGCTACAGACGCGCGACATTTCTTCTGCCAGGATGCAGAAACCGATTTCCCCGGCCGCGCTGCCTCCGTACTCCGGCGGAAATGGCAGCGCCAGCAGGCCCAGATCGGCGGCCCTGCGCAGCGTTTCCCAGGGTACCTGTTCTTGCTCGTCGATCTGCGCGGCGATGGGCGCGACGTCGCGCCGGACGAACTCGCGTATCATCTGGCGCAGAAGCTGGTGCTCTTTAGAAAAGGAAAAGTCCATACGGATCTCCCTGCCGTGGACAACTCAAGATAAGGGCGCTCGTCAAAACCACAGCGTTTTCATGCCTTGATGGGCACAACCGGGCGCACAAGTGTCCGGCTGTGTGGAGTGCGACGAATCCCTTCGTCGCTACGACGACAGGAGTCGTCGCACTCCACAGACGCATTTTCGAGCCAGGCACACTTGTCTGTCCCAGCCGCGGGCGTGTTGCTATCGTCCGATCTCGACGACCACGCCTCTCAGTAGCTCGGCGGCGACTGCCAGGCGCTGAGACTCGGATGTGCCCTCAAGGATGGTCATGGCGCGCACGTCGCGGTAGAGTCGCTCGACGTGGAAGCTCTTGACGTAGCCCATGCCGCCATGTATCTGTACAGTCTTGTTGATCACCCACGTTGCGACCTGTCCCGCCCACAGCTTGAGCATGGCGATGTCGCGCTCCCCGGCTTTGCCGTTGTCCATGAGCCACGCCGTATGGTAGGCCAGATGGCGCAGAGTCTCGATCTGCGTGGCCATGTCGGCCAGGAAGCCCTGGATCGCCTGCTTGAGGGCGATGGGCCCGCCAAATTGCTGGCGGTTCCTGGCAAACTCCAGGCTGTCGGCAAGACCGCGCTCAGCGAGGCCCAGGCAGGCAAAGGCGAGGCCCAGGCGAGCGAATGCCCCGGCGCGGCGTATGCCTTCGTGTGCGTCGCCGTCGAGCAGGTGGTCTGCCGGGACGCGGCAATCGTCGAGGAAAAGGGTGCATCCGGCGGCGCCGCGCAGGCCCATCTGCTTGTTGCGCCAACCGACGACCAGCCCCGGCGTGTCCTTCTCAACGACAAACGCTCCGATCTTGCCCGAACTCAGACGCGCCAAAACCGGGAGCAGGTCGGCGATATCGGCGTTGACGACAAACGACGAGCTGCCGCTCAGGACGAAGCCAGCGCCGTCCGCCCTCTCAGTCGCGGCTATGCGAGTGAGGTCCGGCTCGGCGACGGCGTAGGCGGCGATGTGCTCGCCTCTGGCTAAGGGCGGAATGAATCGCTTCTTCTGTTCGTCGCTGCCGGCCGCGGCAACGAGCATGCTCGCCGTACAGTGCACGTTGAGTGCAAGCGCGGTCGACAGGCACGCTTTGCCCAACTCTTCCATGAATAATCCATGCGCCAGCAAACCGGCGTTCATGCCCCCGTACTGCTCCGGCAACGCGATGCCAAGCAGGTCCAGGCCGGCGGCTTTGCGCAGCGTTGCCAGCGCTGAATGCTCGCTGCAATCCAGTTCTTCCGCAAGGGGAGCGACCTCTTTCTGAGCGAAGTCGCGAAACATATCCTGGAACATCTGCTGTTCTTCGGTCGATGAGAAATCCATCGCTGTCAATCCCGCAGGCTTCTGCGCAAAATCTTGCCTGCTGTGCTTTTTGGAATGGACTGGTAAAACTCGACATAACGCGGATACTTGTAGGCGGCGACGCGCTGGCGGCAGTAGGCAATGATCTCGGCGGCAGTGGCCTCAGCATTCGGCTTGAGCACGACGGCGGCAAGGATCTCCTCGCCATGCACGGGATCGGGAACGCCTACGACCACCGCGTCAGCCAGCGCCGGATGTTCGCGCAGCACCGCCTCTACCTCGCTGGGGTAGACCGAAAAGCCGGCGCGGTTGATGACGTCCTTCTTGCGATCGACGACGTAAAGATAGCCGTCTCTATCGAGCCTGCCCATGTCGCCCGTGCGCAGCGCGTTGTTATGCAGAGCATCGGCCGTGGCGCCTGGTGACTTGTAGTACCCTTTCATGACGTTGTGCCCGCAGACCATGATCTCGCCAATGTCGCCAGTGGCCACGGGCGCGCCTTCGCTATCCACGATGCGCACACCCGTGCCCCAGAGCGGCTGGCCCACGGAGCCGGAGCGCTGGGCGCCTGGTGTGTTGACGGAGACAACCGGCGACGCCTCGGTGAGGCCGTACCCTTCGAGCAGTGCCACGCCGAAACGCTCCTGAAATGCCTGCGCTAGTCCCGTCAGCATAGGCGCGCCGCCGCTGATGCAGGTGGTTAGCGCGCCTGGCTCGCTCCGATGTGGGTTTGCGTCCGCCACAAGGTAGTGGAACAGCGTCGGCACGCCGGGCAGGTGAGTCACCTTGTCGCGTGCAATGGCGCTGAGCGCCGCGCCCGGCTCGAAGCGCGGCAACAGGCTGATCGTTCCGCCCACATAGAAGAGGGCATTCATGGCGCACGTCTGGCCAAACGAATGATAGAGAGGCAGCCCGGCAAAGCCGATCGAAGCGCCGCTCAGCCCAAGCGCACGCTCACCAAACATGGCTGCGTTGTAGAACAGGTTGAAGTGGGTCAGTTCTGCGCCCTTGGCCTGGCCGCTTGTACCCGACGTGAACAAGATGACAGCCGTATCGTCGGGCATCGTCCACATCATATCAAAGGAGGACGAGCCAACGGCCAGCATGGCATTGTACGAGATGGCGTGGTCGGGCAGAGCGTCGGAGCCGGGCGTGTTGACGATTATGACATGGCGACACGTGTCCACCGTCGCACAGCCCGCACGTACTTCCTCGGCGCACTCTTCCCATGCGAAAATGGCGGCGGCGTCTGATCTGGCGATGAGGTCGCGCACCTCGCCGGCCTTCAGCAAGTTGCTGAGAGGCACGACCGTCGCGCCCATCTTAAGAATCCCATAGTAGATGATCGGAAACTGAGGCACGTTGGGGATCATGACCGCCACGCGATCGCCGCGCTGGACTCCCAGCGAACGCAGGGAATTGGCGACCCGGTTAGACGCCGAGTTCAGCTCGCCGTAGGTCATGCGAGTCTCACCCATGATCAGCGCCGTGTGCTGAGGCCGGCGTGTTGCGCTCTCGTTGAGCAGCACGGCCAGGTTTAGAGCCATAGAAACCTCCGGCTACTTGTCCTGGAACTTCGGTTGTCGCTTCTGCAGGAAGGCGCCCAGTCCCTCTTTGGCATCATCGCTGCCCATGACGCGAGCAAAGCTGGCGGCTTCGATCAGAAGTCCTTTATCCAGCGATGTGGCCAGTCCGTCGTTGACCGATTCCATGATGAGTTGGACGGCGACCTGCCCTTTGGCGACGACGCGCTTCGCCAGATCGCGGGCGGCGCGCACGACCTCGCCTTCCGGCACAACTCTGTTGACCAGTCCGATGCGGTGGGCCTCCTGCGCTGGAATCATGTCGCCGGTGAGGAGCAGTTCCAGCGCCTTGGGCTTGCCCACCAGGCGCGGCAGTCGCTGTGTGCCGCCAAAGCCGGGAATGATGCCCAGGTTGATCTCTGGCTGGCCAAAGCGAGCACGATCCGATGCGATGCGCATGTGGCAGGCCATCGCCAACTCGTTGCCGCCGCCGAGGCAGATAGCATTGATGGCAGCGATCACTGGCTTCGGCATTTTTTCGATTTTGGTGAAGATAGCTTGCCCGGTCAAGACCAGCGTGTGCGCTTCAGCGGGTCCCTTGATTGAGTTGATCACACTGATATCGGCCCCTGCGCTGAAGGCAAACTGGCCGGCGCCGGTGATGATCAGGGCTTTGATATCGTCGTCGGCCGCCACCTCGTCCAGCGCACTGTCCAACTCGGTCAGCGTAGCTGCGTCCAGTGCGTTGGCCGGGGGGTGGTCGATGGTCAGGACGGCTACGTGCTCTTCGACGGATAGCTTGATAAACTGTCGGTCCGCCATATTTGGCTCTCCTTTCCCAATCTACCCATAACAAGCTCAGAGCGCTAGGTGGTATACTCGCTGAACCCCTTGCCTGTCTTCCTGCCCAGATGCCCGGCCAGGACTTTGCGCCGCAGCAGCGGCGCGGGGTGAAAGCGTTGGCCCAGCGTTTCTTCAAGCTGCATCATCTCGTGCAGCACGACGTCCAATCCCATCGCGTCGGCGATCTGTAGTGGGCCGGCGATCTCTGTACCGCGCTTCATGCCTGCGCCGGCAATCATCGCCTTGTTGATATCGCCCACGCTGGCGATGTTCTCTTGCAGGCACAGAATAGCCTCGTTGATCAGAGGCAGGAACAAGCGGTTGAGGCTGAATGGCGTGCCGACGATACCGCTGCGCTTCTGCACGGCCGCAATCATGGCTTTGACCGGCTCATCGCTGTTGGCGCCGTAGCCGTAGAAGCCCGCCCCCGACTTCTCCCCCAGCCTCCCGGCGTTGACGATCATGCCCAAGAGCTCAGCCGGGCGCATGCGCTCGCCGTATTCTTCGTAGAGGGTGAGGGCCACGTCGGCGCAGACGTCGAGGCCCAGAAAGTCGGCCAGTGTGAAGGGCCCCATCGGCATACCCGATGCGACGACGACGCGATCCATCTCTGTTGCTGTTGCCGCGCCTTCCTGCAGAGCGTAGACGGATTCATTGAGGAACGGCATCAGAATGCGGTTGACCAGGAAGCCGGCGCACTCTTGAACGACGACAGGGATCTTGCGCAGGCTTTCGGCAAACATGACGACATCGTCGACGGTTTCCTGGCTCGTGTCCAGTCCGGGAATCACCTCAACCAGCTTCATCACATTGGCCGGGTTGAAAAAGTGCATGCCGATGACCTTGCGTGGGCGCGTCGTAGCCGCGGCCATGGCTGAGATGCTGAGCGCCGACGTGTTGGACGCAAAGATGGCGCCTTCGGGGCAGACGGCCTCGAGTTCGCCGAATATCTGTTTTTTCAGATCCATCTTTTCGGGAACCGCTTCGATGATGATGTCCACGTCCCGAAAATCATCGTAGCTGTCTGTTGGAATGAGCAAGGCCATCTTCTCTTCCATCTGGCCCGCGTCCATCTTGCCGCGATCGACACGGCTCTGGTAGATCGCCTGCACCCGGGCCGCGCCTTTGTCCGCCAACTGTTGATTGGCGTCTTTGAGAACGACAGGCAGCCCCGAATAGGTGATGACCTGGGCGATGCCTGCGCCCATGGCTCCGGCGCCAATGATCCCAGCTTTGAAAATGTACATACCACGCCTCCTCGCGTGTGCTACGCCCGCTCGACAACGATGGCGCCGCCCTGGCCGCCGCCCACGCACAGCGTAGCCAGCCCCAGAGCAACAGCGCGTTTCTTCATTTCGTGTAGCAATGTGACCAGAATGCGGCAGCCCGACGCTCCCACCGGGTGCCCGAGTGCGATGGCGCCGCCATTCACGTTGACCTTGTTCCAGTCCCAGCCCTGGTCGCTCAACACCTTGCCCACGGCCAGCGTCTGGGCCGCAAAGGCCTCATTGATCTCGACCAGGTGCATGTCCTTGAGGCTCAGGCCGGCCTTCAGCAGCGCCCTGGGCACAGCCACTGTCGGACCGATGCCCATGATGTGCGGCGGAACTGCGCCATAGGCATAGCCGCGCACATAGGCCATCACCTCCAGCCCCAGGTCTTCGGCTCGCTCGGCGGAGGCGACGATAATCGACGCCGCCCCATCGGAGATGCCGCACGAGTTGGCGGGAGTGACCGTTCCACCTTCCTTAAACACCGTCGGATAGAGGGCGGCGCGCTGCACCGTCAGACCGGGGTTGATGGTCTCGTCCTGGGTGATCTCTTCCCGGACAGGCTCACGCCCTGTCACCTTCTTCTCTACCGTCACGGGAACGATTTCGTCCTTGAAGCGGCCGCTGCGTGCGGCCATAAAGGCCTTCTTGTGGCTGCTGACCGCAAAGTCGTCCTGTTCCTCGCGGCTGATGTTGTACTTCTCGGCCAGATTTTCCGCCGTCCGCCCCATGATCTGGCCACAGATCGGATCGGTCAAGCCTTCCCACAGCGCATCGGTGAGTTGAGCGTGGCGCAGGCGCAAACCCCAGCGCGCTCCCTTTGACACATAAGGGATGGTACTCATGCTTTCCGTGCCGCCGCACAAGTAGACGTCGCCGTCGCCGGCCTGGATGGCCTGGCACGCACTTGTGATTGCCTGCAGACCTGAGGCGCAATTGCGGCCAACCGTGAATGCGGGTACGGAATCGGGAATCCCGGCCATCAGCGCCGCAACGCGGGCAATGTTAGTGGCGTCCGACGGTTGGCCGATGCAGCCGAAAATGACTTCATCGAGAACCTGGGGATCGATGCGCGAACGCTTTAACGTTTCGGTAATAGCGGCGCGGGCAAGTTGCTGGGGTGGCACGTCTTTGAAGGCGCCCCCGAAGTTGCCGATCGGAGTGCGTACACCGCAAGCCAGAACGATGGCTTTCATGTGTGACCTCCCAACCGAAACGCAAGAACGAAACGTGCAATCTGAGGGAATGATAGACGAGGAGAGCACAATGATGTGTCCATGTACTCCTATTCTACACTAGGAGAGCAGCAAAAGTCAATATTGTGACAGGAGGAACAACCTTGACTTTGTGTGGGGATTGTGCTATATATGACATGTAGGGTCACCAATTGCCCAGATTTGTCGCTCAGAGTGAAAGCCAAGCAGACTGGCAAGGCGGTTTGCCAGGTCAAATCTGATCTGTACGTGACGACTTGCGGGCTGAGCGTCGCACCCCACGTGTTCCCGCCTTTTAACCCGCCTAAGCGAAAGTCCTATACCTGCTGGGCGTTGACCTTGAGCGACAGCCAGGCACAGTAACAGTATGCATGTGGTTGCGTTGCGAACGGGCCTTACGGCATTCTCTAGCCGGATCCTGCGACGGCCCGCCATGTGCTCTGTTGCCTAAAGAAAGGCGGCGGGCTCAGATGCATCGAGCGAAGGGGACAACATGTTCAAGCAGCGGAAATGGACCAAGTGGGCTGTAGTCGTGCGACTCGCCGCGTGTGCCGTGCTCCTGGCTAGTGTCTACGCAGCAGGTGCGCTGGCCGGCGGCCCGTTGCTTGCGGCGACTGCGCCAGGACTGGGTACGGCGGCGAGCTTCGCGGTCTTGGGCGCCTCCACGGTGACCAACACCGGCTCGAGCAATATCATCGGAGATTTGGGTGTCAGCCCGGGCAGTACGGTCACCGGCTTTCCTCCGGGGATCGTGATCGGAGGAGCGATATACGCAGGTGATGCTGTCGCGGCTCAAGCTCAGTCTGATGCCCTCTCTGCGTACAATAATCTAGCAGGCCAGCCGTGCGATTTCGACTTGACTGGTCAGGACCTGGGGCTGCTAACGCTCACCCCAGGCGTCTATTGTTTTTCGACGTCGGCTCAGTTGACGGGAAATCTTGTTCTCAACTTCCTGGGCGACCCCAATGCGGTCTTCGTTTTCAAGATAGGGAGCACGCTCACAACCGCAAGCAACGCGACTGTTAGCGTGATCAATGGCGGTACAATCTGCAACGTTTTTTGGCAGGTCGGCACCTCCGCGACTCTGGATACAGGCACTACGTTCGTTGGGAACATTCTCGCGGACGCGAGCATCACCCTGAATACCAACGCAAGTGTGGACGGTAGGGCCTTGGCGCTAAATGGTGCAGTGACACTGGATACCAATAACATCTCCAACGCCGTCTGCCAACTCCCGCCTACATCTACGACAACGCCGACCAGCAGTGCGACCCTGACTCCCACGCCGACGGCAACGCCGACCGGCAGTGCGACCCTGACTCCCACGCCGACGGCCACTGCGACAAATAGCGCGACCGCCACCAGGACGCCTATCTTCCACAAGGAGCCCTGGCACCAGTCTATTCCACCCGGCTACAGCCAACGCTACAACATCACCCTGCAGAACACAACCGGGAGCCTGATGACCGGCGTCGTGGTCACCGACGTGATCCCGGAGGGGACTCGTTTCAGCGACGCGACGATCGTCGTAATCAGTTCGACCCCGCCGGATCCCTTCGCCTGGTATGCAGCAGGCGGCTCATGGGACGGACTGCGTACTGTTGTTTGGAACGTCGGCTCGCTGCCGGCCGGCTATTACGCCAGTATGAAAGTGCACGTGTATGCGTTAAGCGGCTTGCCGTCTGGCACGATCCTCATCAACCGGGCCGCCATGAGCAGTTCTGGCGGACCGGCGATCAGCACGACTGCGAGCAGCTTAATTGAGGCTAACCGGCCCACGGCGACGGCAATGCCGACAGCTACCTTCACCCCGGTGCCGCTGTGTCCACCACAGCCGGTGGTACAGGTGGACTCGGGAAGCGACGTGTACTACGTGGACACGCGTGGTGCGCTGTGGTTGCCGGACCAGGCCTACCAGCCGGGGGTGAACACGTGGGGATATACGCACACCGCGACAAGCTTCACCTATGAGGTCAGTGACCCGATCTGGGGTACGGGCGACCCCGCCCTCTACCGGACGGAGCGTTGGTGGCAGGGCGACGGGGGATATCGCTTCCAGGTGCCGAACGGCGACTACCTGGTCTTGTTGAAGATGGCGGAGATATACCGTCAGACGCGTGTTGGCACGCGCATCTTCAGTGTCGCCGTGCAGGGCGTGACTGCGCTGTCATATCTCGACCTGATGGACATCGCCGGTATGGACGTCGCTTACGATGTCCTCTTACCGGCCCACGTCAGTGATGGGCTGCTCTCAATTGATTTCATTGCCGAGCAAAGCAATCCGGCGCTGAAGGCCATTGCCGTGTTGTCGCCCAATCCCTGCACGCCGACTGTCACGCCCTCGGCAACTGCAAGCACGACGGCGACGGCCACGCCGACCGACACCGCGACTGACACAGGCACGCGGACGGTAACCGCCACAGCGACGGCCAAACACACACAGGCGGAAACATCAACCAATCTGCCCGCCGTAACTGGCACAACCACCGGCTCGGCGACGGCGACGGGAAAGCGTACCCTGCACATAACCGCCCCACCGACGCGCACGCACCACCCAAGCCACACGGTCC
>CAYOEZ010000065.1:0-20794 GCA_964402955.1 uncultured Ktedonobacterales bacterium
TCACCATACTCCCCTGCCAGCCCCTGCCACGAAAACTCCTCAACCGCCCGCGCCCGGCTGCGCTGCCCCATCGCCTGGCGTAACGCGGGGTCGGCCAATAGCCGGTTAGTGGCAGCAGCAAAGGCCTCTACCTGCCCCTCGCCGACGAGCAAGCCATTCTCTCCGTCAGCAACCACCAGCGGATTCCCCCCGACATCCGACGCCACCACCGGCAGCGCACACGACATGGCCTCCACGACGGCCACATTCAGCCCATCGACGGGCAGGCGCACAGACGGCATGGCAAAGATGTCGGCGGCGTTGTAGTAATCGGTCAGTTCGGTGCGTGGCACATTGCCAACGAAATGCAGGCGCTCACTGACGCCGAGCGCCACGGCCAGCGCCGTCAGCTCCGCCCGCTGGTCGCCATCGCCCACAATCACGATGTGTGCATCCGGTGCAATGCTCAGCGCTGCCTTCACCAAAACGTCGAAGCCCTTCTTGGGCACCAGCCTCCCCACCGCCAGGATCAGCGGCGTGTCGTCGCCCAGCCCCAGGCGCGCCCGCAGCGCCGCGCGCTGGCTGTGGTCGGGAGCAATCGCCTCCGGATCAACGCCGTAGATGATCAGGCGCATCTTCTCTGCCGCGGCGCCCAACCCCACTGCCGCCTGCCGCAGGTCATCGCTGTTGGTCGTAATCGCGGCCGCCTGATTGAAGGCGAAACGCGCCATACGCAGAAACAGCGGATTCAAGCCCGATACGAAGACGTCTGATCCCGGCAGCGACACGACCAGGGGAATGCGCAATAGCCGCGCCGTCAATGCGCCCAGGAAGCCATTGGGCAGTGCCCAGTGGGCGTGAATGACATCGGGCCGCTCACGCCGCGCCGTACGCAGCACCGCCAGCGCGCCGAAGAGGAAAAGCAACGGGGCCAGCAGCACACTGCTCAGCCGCAGCGCCCGGTCGCCGCGCGTGCTGCGCATGTAGCCGAGAACGTGCAGCCGGTCGGGCCAGGCATAGCGATAGGTCTGCAGGTTCACCTGATGGTCGTCACTGCGGCGGGCAAAGCGGCTATCATAGGGGGTTAGCACGGTCACCTGATGGCCCTGAGCCTGTACCGCTTCACTCAGAGCCTCGATGAACGTGCCGCTGAAGTCGCCACGAAAACGCGGGTAATTGTGGGTCAGGACGAGAACTTTCATGAGACCCTACTGCTCGCGCAGCCGCTCCTCCAGCTCATCCAGCCGCTCAGTCTGGCTCACCACCAGTTCAGCCAGGAAACCGACCAGGAAGAGCAAGAGCCCGGCCACAATCATAAAGACGGAGAAGGTGAAGACGGGTCGCTGTTGGGTCTGCTGGCTCAGCCACAACCAGAGCAAGTAGACAATCGTCAGCCCGCCCGCTCCGATCGTCGCCAGTCCTAACGAGCCGAAGAAGAGCATCGGCTTGCGGCTGAATGTCAGCAGAAACTTGACCACCAGCACATCCAGAAATGACGTCGGGATGCGCCAGAAGCCAAACTTGGATCGGCCAACCTGGCGCGGGTAGAAGTTCACTCTGACTTCGCCGATACGGTAGCCTTGCGAAGCGGCGATCATCAGTATGAAACGGTGCCAGTCTGAGCGCAGGTGCATTCCTTCCACAACCTCGCGCCGGAAGGCCTTGATCCAGTTCATGTCGTGAGCTTGCACGCCAAAAAGCCGCCGCGACACGACGTTGTAGATCCCCGAGGCGACAACCTTCTTGTCCTTGCGTCCTTGCCGCCAACCGGCCACCACATCGTAGCCCTCGGCCATCTTGTCGAGCAGCCGGGGAATATCCTCGTCTGGATGTGACTCCATGTCAGCAGGCAAAAAAACGATGATCGTTCCCTGGCAGTGGCGGAAGCCGGTGCGCATCGCCGCCGTCAACCCCATGTTTCTGCGATGAGAATACACATGGAGAAACGGCATGCGCTCGGCGCATGCCGTCGCCTCAGCCAGCGTGCTGTCCGTCGAGCCGTCATCGACGAGCACCACCTCGCCATCGATCTGGCGTTCAGCAAAACAGCCTGCAATCGACTCCATCAAAGGAGCGATATTCCCCGCCTCATTGTGTGCGGGTATGAACACAGAAACTGTTGGCATTTGAGTCCTAATGGGACGCGGATTCCCACTGAAAAGTCACGGATCAACGCGGATAATGCTGCGTAGGTTCTGGGATAGACTTCTTACGAACGTTATCGTAGACTTTGCGATCAAACTCCGGCTTAGGGCCGAAGTTAAGAAGCATTCCCACCTCGATGACGGTTCCGCAGAGGTAATTGAGAAGCTGCGCCTCATGGATGTCTGTCAGGACCGCCACACTCTTGATTTCGAGAATCACCTTACCGTCCACCAGCATATCGGAAAAGTACTCCCCAACCTCTTCTCCTGCGTAGTAGACCTTTATTGGCACCTGCTGCTCGACAGAGTACCCTTGCTTACGCAGCTCAATGGCCAATGCGTTCTCGTACACCTTCTCCAGAAATCCATACCCAAGGGTGTTGTCGACTTTGTAAAACGCCTTGAGGATAGCATCCGTAAGCTCTCTGTGCTTCAGCATGAGCAAACGTCCTCCCCCAATACAGTAGACAGCGACAGCGTCCACGTATCACTGGACCATTCCGTCCTATCCGTGATAAGCCGCGGCGTTTTCCATTCTTATCCGCGTCCACGTTCAGTCGGGCCATTCCACCCTATCCGTGACAATCCGCGGCGTTTTCCGTTCTTATCGGCGTCCACGTTTAATTGGGCCATTCCGCCCTATCCGTGATAATCCGCGGCGCTTTCCGTGTTCATCCGCGTCCTATTTGTACCGGCATCCCCCCGTGTGTGAGGGACTCCTGAGCCGCTTCGAGGACACGCACCACGCGCAGCCCGCTTTCGCCGTCGCTGCGCGGACGCTGGCCGGAGCGTACGCACTCCAGAAAGTGGCTGCATTCGACCTGCAACGGCTCACTCATATCGATCTTCGGGATGAAGATGTCACCGCTGTGCAGACGGAACTGGAACTCGCCGTAGATGGGATCGCCTTTGCGGTAGACACCCTTATCATAGATCCTGATCTTCGCCTCAGGGTCCACGTCGTCATAGACAACCATCTTGCGGCTGCCCACCACCGTCATGCGCCGCACCTTGCCGGGATCGAGCCAGCTCGCGTGCACATGCGCCAGCACATTGTTGGGAAACACCATCGTCACAAATACAACGTCTTCGATGCCCTCAGAGAGATACGTCGCTCCCCGTGCGCTGACTTCCAGTGGCATCGTACCGAGCAAGTAGAGGAGGATAGACACATCGTGCGGGGCAATGCTCCACAGCACATTCACGTCGCGCTGCACACGGCCCAGGTTTACACGACTGCTTATAGATGTAGTACACCTGCCCGATCTCATCCTTCTCGATCAGGTCCTTGATCTTGAGCACAGCGGGGTTGTACTCAAATGTGTGCCCGACCATCAGCGTTCGTCCGCTGCTCGCCGCCACAGCGATCAGATCGCTGCTCTCCGTCGAAGACAGAGCAATGGGTTTTTCGACGAGCACGTGCTTGCCATGACTGAGTGCAGCCCGCGCCAGTGCATAGTGGCTGCGCACCGGCGTCGAGATGACCACGGCCTCGATGGCAGGGTCATTGAACACAGCTTCCGCATCGCTGGCAGCGGCGACGCCGGGATAGAGCCGCGGCACATCAGCAAGCCGCTCGGCGCTGCTATCACAGATCACCGCCAGTCGCGCCAGCTTGTTCTGGTAGAGGTTACGCGCCAGGTTTGGTCCCCAATAGCCATAGCCGATCAAGGCAGTCGAGACAGGTTCAGGCATCGTCGCACCTCCCAAAGGAATTGGCCGCTCGCAAAAACCAAGAAAGCACGGATGAACGCAGATATACTCTCGTATCAGCGTCAATCCGCGCTTTTTTCGCGTTCATCGTATTCGGTTGCTCACTCTATGCTTCGGCTTTGTTCCGCTTGAAGAGCTGTCTGAAGAAGCGTGGGATCTCGCCGTTCTCCCAAACCACCAGCATGGGGCTGGCCTGGAAGATCGACGAGTATGTGCCGCTGAAGATGCCGATCAGCAATGCACCCACAAAGTGCCGGATGGTCCCGCCGCCGAAGAGGAACAGAGCTGACAGCGTAATGAGCACAGTCAGCGTCGTGTTGATCGAGCGGTCAAGCGTCTGGAAGACGCTGAAGTTCACAACCTTTTCGAATGGCTCGCTGGGGAACTTACGCCGGTTCTCGCGGATGCGGTCGAACACCACGATCGTATCATGTGTCGAGAAACCGATCACCGTGAGCAGTGCGGTCAGGAAGAGTGCATCCACTTCGACGCCGAAGAAAATACCCAGAATAGAAAACAGCCCGACCACCACCAAAACATCATGGATGTTGGCCAGCACCGCACACACACCAAATCGCAGCGAGTTAGCGACGCCACGGAAGGCAAAAGCAACGTAAAGGAGAATGCCAATACTGGCTGCCACCACGGCCCATTGCGCTCGCTGCGTTACTTCCTGGCCAACTAACGGGCCAACCGACTCGTAGCGCAATTCCTGGAAGGCGCCGAACGTGTCGTGCATGGCCGTTTCCAGAACGGCCTTCTTGGCCTTGCCCTCATCCCCGGTCAGGGGGATGGTGCGGATCAAGACGCCCGCTTCGCCGTTGAGTTCAGAAGTCTGCACGGCAACGTCTTTGACGCCCTGCGCCGCAAACACATCGCGCACCTCATTGGGCTGGACAAGCCGCTCGAACTTGGTGAGCTCCCACAGCGTGCCGCCCGTGAAATCGATGCTGGGGCGCAAAGGCCCACAATAATCGGCCTGGCCCTGCTGTTGCTTCGCGCAAGAATCCACCGTCGAGTAGATCATGGCTACAATACCGGGGAGAATAACCAGAAGCGAGATGAAGAACCAGAGATACCTCCGGCCGATGATATTCGGCATACATCCTCCTAGAAGAGTGCGAGATCACCCTGCTTTGGACAAGGCGGCGCTAGTATAGCACATACAGCCAGACATGACAAGATGTTCGCGGAGGTTGCCGCCATCAGAAATCTTACCATGGGAGCGATCGCCCTTGGTGACATTATCATTTGACTTAACATGACCCTGGCCGACATTGCAGTATCTGCCAGAGGGACCAACCGTATGCAATTCACAATGTTCAACCCCCCAACCTACCCCTTGTAAGCCCCCGGCCCCCCATGCTGGGGGGAACGCGTTGCTGCGGCAGTGGCCCTGGCTTCCCTATGCTGAGGGAATACTGCCTGGACGTGCGGATGAAAAAGAAACATATGCGTATAAATAATAGCGATGGTTATCGTTCATGAGTTAAACAAACAATTTATGTCGTACGTTGTGTGGTATTATGCAAGTATCAAAGCTTAATGTAGAAGCCTCGTTTTTATATTGACAGGGCTGGATGAACGTGCTACAATTCTGGTGTTGTCTTCTACCTATCCCTGAGAGCAGTGAAGCGGTGGGTTGCGGTGCGTCGTGTCGCGTCGTGCGATACGGTCGAGCCGGATCCACCGCTTCTCTTTTTGTCCCTCCGATCGTGTCTGTATAAGTCGCAATGAGGTAGCTGTATACAGGTCATCCCAATCCCCAAGTAGCGCGGGCTGTCGTTGCTGGTGTGCATACCTCCGGGCGAGAGCGCAGCCTGGACGCGTGGCGCAACAAGAGTTGCCTGAGTCTGTTGCGTGCATGCGTGGTAGAGCGGGCGGCGGTGTCGTTTCCCCCCACAGACGAGAAGAAGAGCGCCAAGGCAGCAACGCGTCCGTTTTTGACCGGGGTTGTGGCGTCCGGCCAGGTGTGAGCGGCGCATGGGATGGGGGCCGGGGCGATCGCCTCAGGCGACGGCGCCTGCTAGCACTGCGCAGGGCTGACGAGAGAAGACCGTTGCGGACAATCACCTTCGTGTGCGGCTATTGACAGCGAGGAAGGGGGGCGCGATGAAATGCCTGGGGTGTGTCGCGACCATGTGGTTCTGGCCGTAGCAGCGTGACGTGTGGATAGCCTGGATGGTTGGCGGTTCAATTGCGGCGAGGGCGCCTATTTGCATGCATCGCGATGATGCAAGGAGCAATTGGTACCATGAAAAGGCTAAGTCTGATCGCGACACTCGGGATCCTCATTCTGCTCTTGGCGTTGGCGCCGGTGGCGCAGGCAAGCGCCACCATTGGCGTTGGTGTCTGGACTGAATCTGGGTCTAACCCGCTCTTTGGCGGGACCACAGACGGCGTGAATCGCGCCTACTACCCCGTTGTCATCAAGGTCGGCACGACCTACCACATCTGGTATGGGGACGGCACCAACACCAGACATGCCACGAGCACCTTCGCCGACTTCCACGATGTGACCTTCCCGGCGCCCGTGATCACGGGTATGTCGGAGACCGGCTATCATCCCCGTGTCCTCTACAACCCGGCCGGGTGGGACATCGGCGGCAGCCACTATGCCGGACCCTTCCTGCTGTACTCCGCCAATGTGCCATGGAACAAAATCCACGTTGCTCATTCGGCAGATGGTCAGGCGTGGACGGAGATCGGGCTATGCACAGGCGTCCACAGCTACGGAGGGAACTCGACTATCTACATCCTCGACGTGCTATATGAGGGAGGCGCAACCTGGAAGGCCTACGCCGACAACGGCCTTGGCTATGTCCAGTACTACACGTCCGCCAACGGCATTGACTGGACGGGCGTGGCAATGGACATCCTGGGCGGTTCGCTCCAACCCTGGGAGGCGTCACACAACTTCTCGGGTGAACACGTCATAAAGGTTGGCGCCTACTACGTGATGTTCTACGGTAGCGGCCCAACCAATAACAACCAGGCGATCGGCATGGCCATGTCCACAAATGGGCAGACCTGGGTCAAGAGCAACGGCAATCCCATCTTCACCATTACGGGCGCGCCTGCCTGGCGGGCCGACCGCACCTACACCCCTTATGTGTTCCAGGATAGCTCGGACTGGAAGATGTATTTCACGGGTAGGAACGCGGCCGGTGTCTACTCGGTGGGATACGCCAGCAACAACGGCCCCTTTACGCTGATCCAGGATGCCATCACTGCCGCGGTCGCTGGCGACACGATCAACGTGGCGGCGGGGACGTACAACGAGAACGTCAGCATTACCAAGAACAGTATTACGCTGATCGGAGCCGGAGCCGGCGCAAACCCTGCCCTGCACACGATTATCGACAGCGGCGCTCCGGCCAACCCCGCTAACCGCGGCATTCAGATTGCGGCTGGAGTCAGCGGCGTCATCATCAAGGATCTACGGGTGCAGAACTTCACGAGCGCGGGCATCCTTTTCTGGGGGAGCAATGATCACCTGACTGTCGATGGCGTACACGTATACAATAACACCGGCGGTGGTGGATGGGGCGGTTTGTATATCAACGGGCCGGTGTCCTATGTAACGATCAACAACGTTGACGCCCGCTACAACACATCGCGCGGCATCGTCATCTGGAATGGCTTCAAGCAGCACATTACGATCACCAACAGCACGGCTAAGAACAACAACTGCTGCGGCATCGAGCTTCAGGATGGTACCGCGTCGGGCGTCACCATCACCGGCAACCTCATCGAGGACAACGCAGACAGCGGCATGGCCTGCGTGGGACTCAAGGCAGGAGCGGGCGCCAACCTGATCGCCAACAACACGATTCGCAACAACGGACGTTTTGGCATGGAGCTCAAGCTGCCCGACGGCAATGGCCTGGATTCCGGCGACGGGAGCATTGTCATTACAGGTAACTTGGTCGAGCGCACGCTGCCGATCGAGACGACAAATCCGACCGAGAAACGTGACCTGGCCGGTATTGCTGCCTTCCGTCGCGGCTGGGTCTCTGGTAATGGCAACGTCGACATACCTAACGGCGTCGTGATCAAAGAGAACACCGTGAATGGGTATGTCCAGTCGAACCCGACCAGCCTGAGTGAAGGCTTTGGCATTGTTGTTGAGGGCACGAATATGAAGGTTCTCAACAACGTGGTGACTGCTTCAGACGTTGGTATCCAGGTGCAACAGGGGCACCTGCCATACACGGCGAATACGGCGGTCGACGGCGACCAATCTGATGTCGCCGATCTGTATTTTGGGCGTGGCAACTCGCCAACGGCCAGCGCACAGATCAAGTACAACAGACTGTCCGGCAACACGGTGGGGCTGCGTAACGTGGCGGTGCCGGCAGCCAACGTGAGCCTGACCTGCAACTGGTGGGGCGACGTCTCCGGGCCGACGGCGGCTGCCAACCCTGGTGGGTTGGGCCAGCCTCTGGGCGGTGGTGGGGCCTTCTCTCCCTGGCTCATCTATGGCACTGACGCCAGCGCCAGCGCGGGCTTCCAACTGCCTACATCCCTCACCGTGACGCCTCCCGGCGACGTGAGCGCAGCGCGCAACGACTATCGCGTCCTGGGCAACGCCATCGGCTGCGTGGTCAGCGGGCAGACGATCAACCTCAGCGGCGCCTTCGACTGGCGCACAACCAACGCCGCGGCAAGCTGGGCGCTGGGCAACGACGGTCAGACCGGCAGCGGATTTACCATCGATGACTACGAGGTCGACGTGCCCGCCAATGTCAACAACGTCACGCTCACGGCGGCTAGCCTGGGCGCGGCCACCATCCAGGGGCCTGGCGACGTGCCAACGGTAGACCTGGAAGGTTTCCTCCAGTTCTACAACAACGGCGTCAACCAGAACTGGACCATCTCCAACCTGCGTATCCTCGACTTCGACCTGAGCATCGGCATGTTCTGCTGCGGCGGCGGGCCTGGCAATGCCTATGAGGGAACGACGATCACCAACAACTACATCCGCATGGCGACCGATCTCAAGGGCGCCAGCTCCAGCGGGCCGGAGAACTACCAGAACATTGGCATCCATCTGGCGTATGGCAAGAACCAGCACATCACATACAACACAATTGACGTGCCCGGCGACGGCGTCAGCGACCCGTCGACGGCCGGAGCCGACTGGTGGACGTACGGGGCCACGCCTGGCTGGCTGTACTCCAGCAATGTTGTCCTGCAATCGAACACGCATGGCGGCGACGCCTATGACGGGCTGCTCATCGACCACAACACGATTCAGGTGTTGAACGCCCAGAGCGCCAACCCGGCCAAAATCCTTGGCATCTGGGAGAATGGTCATTCTCACGCAAGCGACGTCACAGTGAGCAATAACCGGTTCACCAACCTGGCCACGGGCAACAATCCTGCGCTTAATCGCCAGATGGCGCTGCGCGGGACGTCTCATTCCAGCGCCAGCACCAGCGTCGTCTACTCTGGCAATAAGGTTGATGGCGCCGGGCTGGGTTTCCACTGGCTGGATGTTAGCGCCGGGTTGCAGCCGGCGACCCTGAGCAGCAACACTCTGAGCAACGCCGGACGTGGTTTGCTGCTGGGCGGCAACGGCCGCGCGACGCTGACCAACAATACCATCGCCAACACAGGCAGCATGGCCGGCGTAGGCACAGGGCTGATTGTCCCGGCGACGGCGGCGGTCACGCTCAACAACTCCGTGGGCGCCAACATGATCAGCGGCTTTGCCACCGGTATCCAGAATGACGGCGCGCTGACAGCGACGAACAACTCGATCATCAACAATGTCACCGGCGTCCTGGTTCAGGGCACAGGAACAGCCACACTGCACCAGAACAGCATTGCCGGCAACAGTACGATCGGCGTCAACAACACGAACACAGCGGCCATTGTCGACGCCACGCTAAACTGGTGGGGCGACCCCTCCGGATGTGGGCCGGTTGGCCCGGGCAGCGGCGATCGTGTGTCGACCTTCGTCAACTGCAGCACGTTCCTCACCGGCACACCCACCGGCGTTGGCGCCATCGGATTCAGCCCGAAGACCTGTCTGGTCGGGGTGGGCCAAGACACGACGGTCAACGTGAACATGACGGCTGACAACCTCTATGGCTACCAGTTCAAGGTCAACTACACGTCGGCCAAGGTCAGCGCCAGCAGCATATTCGTCAACACCTGGTTCAACACAGATGGCGGATTTATCCCCGGTGGATGGAATGCAGACTGTGCGGGAGGCGCCTGCCAGTTCGCCGTTACCAAGCAAGCGGGTTCGCCTGTCAGCGGTGGCGGCAACGTGGCGGCGCTGACGTTGCACGGTGTTGCGGTCGGCGATGTCACGCTCAGCCTGAGTGATGACATCCTGAGCAACCGCGATGCTGAGCCGCTCGTGCACGTCGTCTCGACAGCAACGTGCAAAGTCTACGGGTTCGCCACGGTGAACGGCACGGTCAAGCTACAAGGCCGGACGACGCCGATCACCGCCGGCACGGTCACTCTGACCGATCGCAGCGGGACGTTCGCGCCGGTGATGGTCGCTTTCGACGCTACGACCGGCGCGTTCACGGCTCAGGTGCACTACCTGGAGACCGGCACCACCTATGACATCGTTGCTGCACACGGCCTCTATCTCAGCAACCAGTACAGCGGGCTGCTCGTCAACGCGGCGACGACCTAC
This sequence comes from uncultured Ktedonobacterales bacterium, assembly GCA_964402955.1. Taxonomy (GTDB): domain Bacteria; phylum Chloroflexota; class DTOL01; order DTOL01; family DAOUCN01; genus CAYOEZ01. Next base: position 10,498 of record CAYOEZ010000065.1, read on the forward strand.
ACCCTGACGCCCAACCCGACCAAGCTACTCGGCGGCGACGCCAACAACAGTGGTAACATATCGCTCACCGATCTCTCCTGCATCGGCAGCGACTTCGGCGTTGCTCCTGGCACCTACTGCACGGCCGGCGACGCGGACATCAATGCTGATACCGCGGTCAACATTCTCGACCTGGTGCTGGCCGGCGGCAACTACGGCCTGGCATCGGCGCAACCCTGGTAGCAGGAGTCGCGCCCGAACGGTGGGGGGAGCAGCAGTAGCGTGCTCTCCCCACCAAAGACCAGCACGACATGTGTGTAGAAGCAAGAGTAGCCAGGCATGAGCGGATGAGCGACGACGAGGCTGCACAACGGTGGATTCACGTTCGACCGTGCTGCTGCGGACCAGCGGCAGTCAATGGGCTCATAGAATAGGGCCTATATTGAGGAGATGGTGCAATGAAACGCTTGAATCTGCTCGTGATCGTGGCGCTGCTGCTGAGCCTGGTTGGTTTCGCGCCTGCGGCGAGGGCTGTAGGGCCTCTGTATGTTGACCCGCTCGGCAGCGACCTTAACGCCTGCACGGTGCCGGGGGCATCCGCCTGCAAGACGATTCAGGGTGCCCTTACCAAGGCGGTCGCCAACGACACCATTAACGTGGCCGCCGGGACCTATGTTGAGACCGGCCAGATCGTCATCAGTATGAACCTGACGATCATTGGCGCCAGCCAGACGACGACGATCATCAAGCCCAGCGCTGACACTGGCGGCACTGCCAATGTTGATGGGAGTGCCTGGTGGCTGGTACAGGCGGGCAACACCTTCAACCTCAGCAACGTGACGCTGGATGGGGCCGGCTGGAAGATCTACTATGCTATCCTGTCGCACGGCCCTGGGACGATACAGAACAATATCGTCCAGAACATTGGCTACAACCCATCTGGGCCGACGTATCAAGGCCGGGGCATCTCGGTTTACGGCGCGGTTATGACGATCGCGAATAACACCCTGAGTAACATCGGCCGCATCGGCATCTACATTCGCGAGGCCGGCGCGTCGGGTACGGTTGTCAGCGGCAATACCTACGTCGGGAAAGGCAATGGCAACTGGCTCGACTACGGTATCGAGGTCGAAAAGGGCGCCTACATCACGATTAGCGGCAACACGATCAGCGGCTGCACAGGTGTAGCGACCGTTGACGGCTCGACCTCTGCCGGCATCCTGGTGACGACCTACTTTGCGCCGGGCACAGGCGCAACCATTACCGGCAACACCATCACCGGCAATACCGTTGGTATCGCTGTTGGCTACCTCGCCAGTGACACGAGCACGGTTGTCGCTCACAACAACATCATCACAGGCAACACCGATAAGGGCATTGACAGCACTAACCCAACAGTTGATGCAGAGAACAACTGGTGGGGCTGCAGCGCCGGGCCGGGCAATGCGGGCTGCGACAGTGTCACGCCGGTCAAGGTCGACTACACTCCCTGGCTGACCAGCATGCCTGCCCAGACTTGGGTCAAGCACAGCGGCAACCCGGTCGCTCCCAGCGGCTTGTGTGGGCAGAGCCAGCCCAGCCGGCCGGCAATCGTCATGGAGAGTGCGAGCAATTACAAGATGTACTTCACGACCCACCCGGGCACGGCTGGCGCGCAGATCTACCTGGCGACGACAACCAATGGCGGGTTATCCTGGACCTGCGCCAACAGCGGCAATCACGTGCTGCCCGTGGGTGGGGCGGGGGCGTGGGATGCTAGCCGCGTGGTCGCCCGGCAGTTGTCAAGGACGGGGCGGGTGACTACAAGATGTGGTACAGCGGTCGCAGCGCGGCGGCTGCCTGGGCAATCGGCTATGCCACATCCACCGATGGTATCACCTGGACTAAGTATGGTAGCAATCCAGTCCTGCAGGTGGGCGGTCTACTGGCCTGGGATTCCGAGATCGTGCGCGAGCCGTCGGTCGTCAACAATGGCGGAACCTACCACATGTGGTACTCCGGCACAGCCAAGTGGCCATACTTCAAGATCGGCCATGCCACCTCTCCGGATGGTATCACCTGGACGAAAGATGGCGCCAATCCCGTGTTGACACCGAGCGCCGGCAAGTGGGATGCCATCGAGACCTACGCGCCGAGCGTTGTCATGAATGGCTCGACCTATGAGATGTTCTACTCCGGCAACACCGGCGGGGCCTGGCTGACAGGCCATGCCAGTTCGACTGATGGCACAGTCTGGATCAAGGACAACAATGCCATCCTCTCGCCGTCGGGCGGCACTGCCTGGGACAAAGGCGATTCCACCGACTATGTCGCCGCCGTGATTGATGGCTCAACCTGGAAGCTCTTCTATTCCGGCGCCGGAGGGGGCTACCAGATCGGTCTGCTCACGCTCACCAATAAGGCCCAACTGACCTTCCGCCAGTTGGCATCGAGCGTCGGAGTGGCGGGCAACGTCACAGTCTACATTGATCTCAATGCCGTGACGGACCTCTACGGCTATCAGTTCAAGGTTAACTACAACAACAGCGGCAGCGTGGTCAGCGCCGTTGGCTCCTTCGAAGACTCATTCTTCAACACAGTCGGACAATTCATTCCGGGGGGTTGGAATGCCGATTGTGCGGCGGGCGTCTGCAAGTTTGCCGTCACGAAGCAAGCGGCTACGGCCGTCAGCGGGTCTGGCGTGCTGGCGAAGATCGTGTTCACCGGCGTGGCGGCAGGGCGGACAACCCTGACGTTCTCCGAGGACATCCTCTCGACCAAGGATGCCGACGTGATCCCGAACACGGCCACTGTCGGTTGGTTGGACGTCAACGGCACAGCCACGATCACCGGCATCGTCAACCTTCAGGGCCGCTCTACGCCGAAAGATGCCGCTGGAACGGTGACTCTGTATGATATGTACGGATACTTGCCGCCCACGGTGGTGAACTACGGGGCTGCCAACGGCAACTTCACTGCCGTGGTGCCAGTCGCTGGCGGCGGAACGACCTACGACCTGCTGGCTGCTCACCTTCTCTATCTGACCAACAAGAAAACGGGTGTGGCGGTTACCGCTGGTGGCAGCGCTAATGCAGGCACAACCAAGCTGCTGGGCGGCGACGCCACCAATTCCGGCAAGATCGACATCGGCGACCTGACCTGCATCGGCGGCGGCTTCGGCAGCTCGGGCGGCGGTATTCCCAACTGCGGCGGGATGGGCAGCGCCGACATCAACGCCGACAATGTGGTCAACATCCTTGACCTGGTGCTGGCCGGCGGCAACTACGGTCTGGCATCGGCGCAACCCTGGTAAGGCGTATGTGAGTTAGTGGTTGGTCAGTCGTAGGTCAGACATCCTTGTCTGACGAGGACAGCAGACGTCAGGCAGGATGCCTGACCTACGAGGCGATGTGTTCGGGTAAGCAGTTGAGGAGGATTGGCGAATGAAACGCTTGAATCTGCTCGTGATCGTGGCCCTGGTCATCTCAGTGTTTGGTCTGGCCCCCACGCCAGCCAACGCCGTGGCCGCCGACTGGTACGCGGCGCCCTATGGCGACAACGGCGATACCTGCACGTCGTGGGCCAGCGCCTGCCAGACGATCGGCGCGGCGGTGGGCAAAGCCACCGCCGGCGGTGTCGTCCATGTGGCGGAGGGAACGTACAATGAGTCCCAGATCAACATCACCCAGGCGCTCTCTCTGCTCGGCGCCGGCATCGGCAGGAGCATTATCGACGGCGGCGGCGGGGGCGGGCTGACCAACGCCGGCCTGATCCGGGTGGCGATCACCGGCTCAGGCAGCGTCACTCTGCAGGGCTTCACCCTGCAGACTGCCAAGGCCGTCGGTACTGTTGGCGACCGCATATACATCGATACGTCGGGCGCCACTGGAGGCACGCAGACCTTCAGCTACCTCAAGATCATCGGCTCGGGCCTCAATACGGGCATCACTGGTCCGAAGGAGTTTGGATTCTACTCACACAGTAACGCTGCCAACGTGATGCTCACGCACAGCGATGTGAGCAAGACGGCCAACAACGCCATATTGTTTGAAAAGCACTCGGGCACAAGTGAAGTCGCCTACAACACACTCGCTGCGGGCGCGTTCGGTGCGGACGCCTACTTCAACATGACCCATAGCGGGCTCAACGTGACCGCCCTGCAGACGGTGCACCACAACACTTTCGACTTGGGCGCGTGCTCCGACAGCGTCGCCCCCATGTGCAGCGACTCCAGCACCAGAGCGGCGGCGGTGAGCTTTACCAGCGCCTACCCCGGCAGCGGCGCGGGCGCCTTCAGCAACGTCGAAATCAGCGACAACAATATCAACAACCTGAAGGCTAACCGGAGGGGCGTCATCCTGTGGAACGGCGAGGGCGGCGTCGGCAACGCCATCGCCAACGCGCGCATCCTGCGCAACAAGATCGTGGGCGTGGGCGCAGCGGCTGGCAGCCAGGGTATCACGCTGATCAACCAGCACACGGGCACGGTCATCCAGGGCAACAGCGTGACAGGCGTCGAGCGGGCGTTCTGGGGACGCGAGTATCTGTGGCCTGGCTATACGAGCGGCTTTGCCAGCGGCACAGTCATGAACAACAACGCCTTCGCCAGCTCGACCAAAGTGCAGTGGGACGACCCGGTCAACACGCTCAATGCCGAACACAACTGGTGGGGCTGCCCGCTTGGCCCCGGCAACCCCGGCTGTGTGGCGGCGGTGGGTCTGATTGACTACACCCCGTGGGACGGAGCACTCGTGTCCACCGTCACCGGATCGACGCATGAGATCGGCGAGACGGGCACAATGACCACCAGCTTGACGGTCAACGGTCTCTACGGCGCGCAGTTGCGTGTGACGCACGACCCGGCTGTGCTCTCCTTCAGCAGCGGCGCGACGATCAACGTCCCCGCCGGCGGCTGGTACTGGGACCTCATCCAGGAAGCCTTTGCCGCGGTGACGGCGCCCGTTGGCCGCCGCCTCTCCGGCAGCATGCAGTTGCCGCACGCGACGCCCGCCAACCTGAGCAACGACGCCATTGCGACCTGGACGTACACCTGCTCGGCGGCCGGCACAAGCAATCTGACCTATGACACAACTACCGGTGGCCTGGGCACACTCCTCTCCGACAAAGACGGCTTCGAGATTCCGTCGGCGTTGATCGGCGATTCGATCACCTGTGTGGCGGCGACGGGCTCGGTGGCAGGCACGGTGCAGTTGCAGGGGCGCGTGCAGAGCCACACTCCCAACGGCTGGGAAGACGCTGCCATCACCTTCACCTGCGCCAGCGGCGGCTGCACCGGATCTGGCCCCTATGTCTTCATCACCGGCGTTGACGGCGCCTACCAACTGACCAAGAGCGGCGCGGGAACAGGCATGGCTCAGGGCACATACAATGTGACGGCGGTCCGCCATGAGTATCTGGGTGCGTCGAAGTCTGTTGTCATCGGCCCTGGCCTGACCACCGTCTCTACGCCCAAGCTGCTCGGCGGCGACGCCGACAACAGCGGCGCTGTCGGGCTCAATGACCTGGCGTGCATCGGCGGCGCCTATGGCGCAGCGCCCACCAACTGCGGCGGCGCCGGCAGCTCCGACATCAACGGCGATAACGTGGTGAACGTGTTCGATCTGGTGCTGGCGAGCGGCAACTACACGCTGTCCAGCTCCAATCCCTGGTAGGATCGGGTTTGGCCCCCCTGCCCCCCAATTCTGGGGGAGCGTCTGCGGCGAGTAGCAGCTTCCCCCAGGGTTGGGGTTGGCCCCCCTGCCCCCCAACTCTGGGGGAGCGTCTGCGGCAAGCAGCAGCTTCCCCCAGGGTTGGGGGCGAGGGGGCTGGGGCGTTCTCCCCCCAGGGTTGGGGGCGAGGGGGCTGGGGCGTTCTCCCCCCAGAGTTGGGGGAAGGGGGGCCGTGCCCTTCTCCCCCAGGATTGGGGGATGGGGGGCTGGTTACGTCAAACCCTGGCAAGGGGGAGCACATGATGGTGCGATTGACGGTTGCCCTACGGCTGCTGCTGTGCGTTGTCACCGTGCTGACGCTGCTGTGCAGCGGGCCAATGACGGTCCGGGCCGCAACAACCACCTGGGTGGTGACGGGCACGTTTCCCTTTCCAACCGGCTGCAACACGACGCTCCATCGCTGCCGCACCATCCAGGCAGCGGTTAGCGCGGCCAGCAGCGGTGACTATATCGCCGTGGCGCCGGGAACGTACGGCGAAGCGGTGACGATCGATAAGAGCCTGACCATCGTTGGCGCGGGGGCAGGGCTGACCACGATTGCCGTGCCCGCCACGGGCGGCGCCTATGGCATCACCATTGCCGACGGCGTCAGCGACGTTGCCCTGCGTGGCCTGCGCATCGCGGGCGACGCCAACAACGCGATCCAAGAGGGCGGCATCCTGATCGAAGCGCCTCTGACGGGCGTGAGCAACATCACGGTCACCAACAACGTGTTCTATGGCCTGGACAATGGCTTCGGGTCGCGTGGTAAGCTCAGCAACATACGCGTCGCCGAAAACACATTTGACGCCATTCAGGACTGGACGGCGATCGAGGCGACGACACTCGACATGGGGGTGGGCCTGCCCTATGCCATTGACGGTGTGACGATCAGCAACAACGAGATCAAGAACAGCAAGACGGTGCCCATCAAGCTCTCCAACTACTCGGCGAGCGCGGGCAGTGTGATGACCAACCTGACCGTGAGCCGCAACCGCATCCACAACAACGACGGAGACGGCAACGAGAACTGGATGGGCGGCATTGCCCTGCGCCACGGCGCAGCAAACGTGACGATTGTGGACAATACTGTGCAGGACAACGCCAACATGTCCGGCGTCAGCATCACGGGGGCCGGCGCCTACGATAACGTGACGATCACCGGCAACCGCCTGCAGAACAACAGCGGCGTTGACCAGTGGCCCTATAACCCGGCCGCGCTGGCAGCCGGTGTCAAGATTGTGGGCATTGCGGGCCCCACAACCTACCGCATTGCTAGCAATGCCATCATTGGCAACGCGCGCGGCCTGGAATGGGACGGCACGGCGACGCTGGCGGCCGGCTACAATTGGTGGGGCAGCGACGCCGGGCCGGGAGCAGGCGGCAACAACGGCGTGCTGGGCCATGTGGACGCCGCGCCCTTTGCGCGGGCGCTGGCGACGGCGGCGACCGGCTCGACGCACGAGCTTGGCGAGACGGGAACGCTGACCACCTCGCTGACAGTGACGAGCGTCTATGGCATGCAACTGCGTCTGGGCCACGACGCATCTATTGTGTCCTGGAACAGCGGCGTCGCCCTCGACGACCCCGAAGCTGGCTGGTATTGGGATCTCGTGCAGGAGAGTTTTCTCGCCGTTACCTTTCCCGACGGGCGGCGGCTATCAGGCGCGCAGCGGCGCGACATCCACCCCGCTCCGGCGACGCTGAGCGACAGCCCGGCAGCCGCCTGGACGTATACGTGCAGCGCCGCCGGCAGCAGCGCCCTGCGCTATGACACGAGCAGCGACGGCCTCGGCTCGCTCCTCTCCGACATGGACGGTTTTGAGATTCCTGCGGCCTATCTCAACGACAGCATGAACTGCCTGCTGAGCACAACGGCCATCAGCGGCGTGATTGAACTGCAGGGGCGCACGCAGGGACGCACGCCCAACGGCTGGGACGACGCCGTTGTTGCCTTCTATTGTGTGAGCGGGGCCTGCCTGACGAGCGGCGCGCTGGTGCAAACGTTCATGACCGGCGACGACGGCGTCTATGTTCTCGATAAGAGCGCGCCCGGTGATGGCCTAGTCCCGGGCACGTATGATATCACGGCGTGGCGGCACGAATACCTGAGCGCGAGCCAAAGCGGCGTTGTGGTTGGCGCCACACCGCTTGTGCTGACCCGGCCGCGTCTGCTGGGCGGCGACGCCAACAATGATGGGCGCATCTCGATTGGCGATCTGACGTGCATCGGCGGCGCAGTGGGTAAGACCGGGTCAGCCATGGGCGATTGCGGCGGCCGCGGCAGCCCCGAGATCAACGGCCACGCCCGTGTCAGCCTCGGCGACCTCACCATCACCGGCGGCAACCATGGCCAGACAACATCCAATCCGTGGCCGTAACCGATCACTGGAGGCGGGCATGTCATTCATCAGGCTGATCGTTGCTTTGTTGTTTCTTTGTGCTGCTGTCTTCCCGCTCCCGGCGCTGGCCGCGGGCGAGGCGCAAGTGCGCCTCGATCCGCAGTCGCTGAGCGTGGGGGTCGGCCAGACGGCGACGGTCACCGTGCGGCTTACTGACGCAAGAGATGTCTACGGGATCGATGTGCGGCTGCGTTTTGACCCGGCGGTCATCGAGATTGTGGACGCCGACGCCGCCCAGGCGGGCGTGCAGATGGCGCAGGGAGCGTTTCCCTATCCTGATTTTATCGTGCGCAATGTGGCCGAGAATGTCACCGGCACGATGCACTTTGCCTCTGTGCAGCTCAACCCGCGCGCTGCGGCGACAGGATCGGGAACGGTGTTCTCGTTCCAGGTGCGCGGTAAGGCCGCCTCGGCCCAATCAAACCTGGTGGTGGAATTGGTGGAGATGGCCGATCGCAACGGCATGAGCCTGGCGACGACGGCGCGCGGCGCAACGGTGCAGGTGACGTCGGGCGGCAGCGCCCCCCAGCCAACGGCCACGATAACGCTCCCCCCGCCTGCGACGGCGACGACTGTCGTCACGCCAGCGGTTCCGCCCACGGCGACGCGGGCGCAGCAGGCTGCCAGCACGCCTGCGCCCACGGCGACGGCCGTTGCGCCAACGCCGACAGCGCACGCAGCGGGCAGCGCGACGGCCACGCCGGCAGCACCGGCGGCCAGCCCCAGCGCGGCGGCCACCGCGCCGCCGCAGCCGACGCCGGCAGTCGCAGCGGGCCAGTTGACGCCCATGCCGCCCCCGCCGTCGCGTACGGCGGCGGCTGCGCCAACCACTGCCCCGGCGCTGGCGCGTGAGACGGCGACACTTGTCGTTGCGGCGCAGGCCGGCGCGACGCCGGCTGACGCCTCTGTGCGCGGGGCAATTCCTGCCGCGCCCACTGTCGGCGCAGGCTCGGCCCGCAGCGCGCTGCCGGCGGCCTCTGCTCCCAGCGGCCAATCGTCGGGCAACACGCTCGCCGACACGCTGACACTGGTGGTTGGCGGGCTGATGATTCTGGCAGGTCTGGCCTTGTTGATTGGTCTGATTGCGTTCGTCGCGCGGCGGCAGCATCGCGTGTAGTGCGCAGGTCAGCGCGTAGGTCGACTTTCCATAGTCGACACCCCGTTCAGAGCGCTGTTGTAGGGCGACTTTCCATAGTCGCAGGCAGGCCCGTGCGTAGGTCAGTGCGTAGGTCAGGCATCCTTGCCTGACGGGGCGCTATGCTAGACGCTCGCGCCAGAGTACGGCCATATGTATGAGATGTACCGATTGGCGGGTCCATGATCGCCGTGACCATTCCGGGTTCCCACCGTGCTCACAAACTGGGGCTAAACTGAGGTAAGGGGGCGGCACACATGTCTCACCCAACTGCAACCTCGTGGCTGGCAAACAACAAATACAGCGTCATCCTTAGCCTGATTCTGGCGCTTGGCCTGCTGGGAATCCTCTCAGCACGAGGCGCACAGGCAATGCCGGTTGCGCCCTACACTGGGGCTGAAGAACCGGTGGCAGAGACCACGCCCACCCCTGCCCCCGACAATGGCGCGGCGCTCGATGGCCCCGGACTTGATACGGTCTTCATGAGCATCAGCCCCTCGACGCAGAACGTGCTGCTGGGCAACCAGGTGACGGTGAATATCTACATCAACCCTTCGGCGCACGAACCCTTCTACGGCGTTGACCTGGCGTTTACATTTGATAACGCAATTCTCTCAGGCAACCCGACGTCAGTTGCTGGGGGGGGAGCGTTGTCTGGGCGTAACACGATGGCGGTGTTCAACACCATCAATAACAATAATGGCACTGTAACATGGGCCTTCACCATTCTGAACCCCGGGGAGCCAATCACGACGTCGGGTGTGCTGGGCATCTTGAAATTTGACACCCTGGCCACCGGCGTGTCAAATTTCGTCTGGGATCACTGCGATTGGTCTGACAGGGATGGTGTAACATCCGCGTGTTCCACCTCTGGCGGCTCGGTGACGGTGTACTCAGATGCGACAGCGACCCCGACCAGGACGAACACGCCGACAGAGACGCCCGTACCGCCGACTGCGACGCCGACGGTGACGAATACACCGACAGAGACGCCGCTGCCGCCGACTGCGACGCCGATACCGCCGACAGCAACGCCGACTGCGACGTCGGTGCCGCCAACCGCGACGCCGACGGAGACGCCGATACCGCCGACC
>CAYOEZ010000066.1:0-20699 GCA_964402955.1 uncultured Ktedonobacterales bacterium
CACGGTGCTGATGTCCTTGAGGATGAGCTCGAGCGGGCAGCCGTGACGGGCGCAGCGCTCGACCACGTCGCGCAAGTAAGTCCGCCTCGACGATCCGTGGCTGCCATGTGTCTTCGGCAAGCAAGGCCGGGCTGGGTTTTCGTGAGAAGACAAAATCCCGCCCGATCTGTTCGGCGCCCTTCTGCACATCCACCCAGGGGCTCATGGAGATCTTGCGCAGGTGCGGAATCTTCTTCACCAGGTCCAGCTTCATATGCAGCGGCTCACAACAGCCGTAGTAGACGAGGCCGAAGCGCTCGTAGATGCGCACGGCATAGTCGAGATCGAATTCTTTGTGCATGGCCGGAGAGACCGACGAGAAGATCTGCGCCATGCCCATCGTCCACAGGTCCTTCGTGCGCGGTTTCTGGGGGTCGAAGCCGGGCGCAGGCAGCTCGTCGCTATAGGCGCCGGTGCGGTGGATGCGACTCTGCCGCTGTGCCAGCAATCCCCGTTCCTCCGCCTGATCGAGCAGAGAGAGAGCGCTGCTTGCGTCACGCGCTCGAACAGCCTGTGCATGAAATCGGGGCGCTCCGCCAGGTCCATCAACACGTTTTCCGCCCCGCGCCACTGCACAACCCAGTCCCAGGCGTTGAACGTCGGCGCCAACCCCTGCATTTCGACGCCCAGCACGCCGTCAAATATCTCGTGGGCCATCGCTTCGGGGCGGGTGGTCTCCGCTTCGTCGAGGCGCGCGTCGGGCATGTGAATCTTCTGCAGATCGTCGTCGGTCTGCAACTGGTCGAAGTACAGGTGACCCACGATTTCGTTGGTGGGATCGCTGACTGCGCGTTCTTCCTTGATCCCTATCCCGAACCCCGTTCCGTTGATCGCCTTCGGCACAGTCACCACGGGCTCAACAACCATGTCGGCGCGCATGTGCTTCCAGGCGTAGAGCGTGCGACGCAGGTCGCGTTCGATCTTGCGGCAAAACTCGTCCTGCGTGCGCAGCGTCAGCTCGTCGTTGACGTTCATCTCGTGCCAGCACACCTGGTCAATCATGACCATGGGGCGCCGCGGCTTCAGGCCGTTCAACGCCTTCCACAGGGCGATGGTCTCCTGCTGCACGGGCAGGGCGGCGATCTCGGCCACCTGTACCTCCTGCCACGATAGCCAGGCCGCCATCGGCCATGCCCAGATCATGACCACCGCCGACGGCGTCGAAACGTGCGCGGCCTGCCATGGCCGTGGCAAGGAATTCGACGTGGCTGCAGTGCACAAATAGCAGTGGGTCGTTGCCAGACCGCACGGGTGGGGCGCCGTCCCCACCCGTGCGTGCGCGTAGAGCGCATGTACCTTTAGAATTGCTGCATGACAATGGGTAGAATTGATAGCTGAGTTTATTCCTTCTCCTCCTCCTATCTACTGTCCTCGCACCAGGGCAGGCAAACGGGGCTGCGATCGTTGCAGCCCCGTTTGTGGCTTTCTGCGCGAGCAGCCATACAATTGACAGCACGTGTGATTTGAGGTACAATTGTGTATAGTAAGGTAATCATTCGGTAGAACGCCCATGGCAGGTGTGTACATCCCGCGGTGTATCTACCCATCCTGCCCGCCTATTTGAAGTGCGAGGAGAGAGAGTAATGTCAGAGGAACCACAGGCAACGCCAGAAAATCAGGCTGCACCAGCGCCACCGGCCCCCCTTGCCCCGCCGCCAGCCGCTAAACCCCGCAGACTCAACTGGCCCATCATTGTGCTGGCCCTGGGGGCGCTCGTTGTTCTCTTTGTGCTGTTCATGTTCTCTGTTACCGCGTTCAGTTTTCTGGAGTCAACGTCGTTCTGCTCCACATGCCACGTCATGAAACCTGAGGTAGTCGCTCACGACAACTCGCCCCACGAGCGGACTGAATGTGGCACGTGCCATGTTGGACCAGGCGTGGTAGCAGCCGTGAAGGCCAAACTAGAGAATGCTCGCTATCTCTATGTGTATCCGCTCGGCCTTTACAAGAAGCCCATCCCGTCGCCCATCAAGAGTCTGCGCCCGGTGGAAGTGGTATGCGAGCAGTGCCACTGGCCGCAAAAGAACTATGACCAGCGCCTTGTGATCAAGTCGAACTTCGCCAGGGATGAAACCAATAGCTTGACGCGCACACAACTGCTGCTGCGCACGGGCGGCGGCACGCAGGCGGCTGGCCTTGGCCGCGGCATCCACTGGCACATAGACAACCCGGTCTACTATATCGCGACCGATGACAAGCGCCAGTCCATTCCCTGGGTGCAAGCGCAATTCCAGGGGGTGACGACAACGTATGTGTCAGCCGACTCGAACTTGACCCCCGAGTTCATTGCCAAGGCCGAGAAGCGCAAGGTGGACTGCGTCGACTGCCACAACCGCGCCACGCACGTCTTCGAGAATCCCGACGAAGCGCTCAATACAGCGATGGCTAACGGAGCGATCGCTGCGGACCTTCCCTTCATCAAGCGCGAAGGGTCGGCCGTGCTGAACAAGGTGTATGGCACCGAGCAGGAAGCAGCCAAAGCAATCGCTGCTGTGGCCGACTTCTACCGTACCAGCTATCCGGATGTCTACGCCAGGCGTGAAGCAAATGTGAAGGCTGCCGTCGCTGGTCTGCAGGCTATCTTTGACAGGACGGCGTTCCCATTCATGAACGTTACCTGGCAGTCCCATCCCAACAATGTCGGCCACTTGGACTTCGCCGGCTGCTTCCGCTGCCACGATGGCAAACATCTGAGTGCAGACAATCAGTCGATCCGGCTAGAGTGCAACCTCTGCCACAACATCCCGCAAGTTGCCGGCCCTGGTAAGCCACTCCCGGCGCTCAATCTGAGCGCGCCGAAGGAGCCGCAGTCACATCTCAGCACAACCTGGCTGGCCGAGCACCGCTACACGTTCGAGGCCAGTTGTGCAACCTGCCATACGGTGGATAACCCCGGCGGCAGCGACAACAGCAGCTTCTGCAGCAATAGTGCTTGTCACGGAACGCAGTGGAAGTTCGTTGGTCTCGATGCTCCGAAGCTGCGCGATCTATTCGCCCCGCCCAAAGGGCAGCCTGCTGCCAGCGGCCCGGCGGTCATTCCTCATCCCATCGCCGCCAGCACGAACTGCCTGCTCTGCCACGCTGCCAACAAAGTGCGCCCGTTCCCGGGCAATCATGAATCGTTCACGATCGCTATGTGCACGCAGTGCCACAAAGCCGCTGAGTCGACTGGCGCTGCCGCCACACCGGCGCCAACGGTGAAACCTGCGGCCACGGCGGCGCCAGTTGCGCCAACCACGGCACCGGCTGCTGCGGCTACCGCTGTACCGCCTGCGACGGCAACGACGGCGGCCAAACCGACTGCAGCGGCCGGCGCTGCGCTGCAGATTCCACACACGCTTGTGGGCCGTGACGACTGCCTGATCTGCCACGATGTGGGTAAGTTGAAGCCTTTCCCAGCCGATCACAAGGGACGGACGATCGACATCTGTCAGGCGTGCCACAAGCCGCAACCATAGACCCGGGCATGGGCCGAAAAACGTCCGGCGTCATCGAGACGCCGGACGTTTCTTGTGCATGCAGAGGCGGCGTCACCACCATTGGTGACGCCGCTCGTGTGCTACTCTCTGCGAAAAGAGGCCACGCACGTCGCTGTGACGTCCGTGGCCCCTTTGTGCTACGTCGGGTACTACTTCATCACGGTTGCGCCGGGAACATCCTTGCCGGTCAGGTCTTTGTAGGAGAGCTGCAGCAAGTTGACGGAACGCTTGAAGTTGTGGATGGCAGATGCCTGGCCTTCGTTCGTCCATATCACACCATAGACGAGGCGGAAGTTGTACCAGGCCTGTTCCTGCTTGTCTGTCAGCTTGGCAATGTCGGTGATGTAGGGGTTGCCGTCCAGCTTCTTGAAGCCAGCCTTCTCGAACTCGGCCCAGATGAGGTTCAGGAGGCCCTTGACTTCAGTCTGCACGCCTTCAACCTTGCCGTTGCCGTCATAGTCAGCCTTGGACGCGATGTTGAAGTCCTTGATATCCTTGTGGCAGGAGACGCAGGACGCAACGTAGACGGTCTTGCCGTCAGGGTTGTTGACGTTGAACGAGTGCCCACCCACCTTGCGATAGTTGGGATCCTTGCTGTCGGTGGGGCCGGGATACATGTGGCAGGTGACGCAAGCGCCTGGCTTGTTGCCGCCGAAGAGCATCGTCTTGCCTGTCTTGTCGGCCGGGTCAGCAACCGGTGCAGCGCCCACGATCATGCCATGGGGCGAGTTCGCCAGAGTGGCGCCATAGTCAACGCCGCCCTGGTTGTAGACGAACTCAGCTGCCGCGCTGTAGTGCGGGAACGAGCCAGCCGTCGCAGCGGTGGCCTTGGTGCGGCCATTGTGGCACTCAGCGCAGGTGGCGGAGAGGCCAATGTCGGGCAGATCAACTGGCAGCTCGATGGGCTTGCCCACGATGCGCAGTTGGAACGGGTTCTTGTCGTCGTGCGGGTCGTGGCAGGCTGTGCAGGTGAGCGCCTCTGCGTTGGTGGCCCAGGCTGCCGGGTTCTTGGGATTCTTGATGAAGCTGATATAGCCATCAGCGCTGTGGCAGCGCACGCACGCCTGACGGTTTGCCCCGGTGGGGTAGGTCCACGCCTGCGACGCCTCTTCAGCGTGCTTGGCGTTAGTCAGCTCAGTACCTTTGATGTGGTTGCCGCCGCCATTGTGGCAGACGTTGCAGACGCCAGAGCTGACGCTGCTTGCCATCGTGGTCGCGCCGGTGGCGACATGCTCGCCGGCGGGGCCGTGGCAGGCCTCGCACTGGATGTTGGACACGTTTTTCAGGTCAGCCGGAACTGCGGTCCAGATGCCGGCGGCCTTCTCGCCAATCTCAGCTTGAGTGGGGAACTTCCAACCTGTCTTGGCCTGCACATCAGCGAAGCCGCCATTGGCGACGGCCTTGCCGGTACTGTCCACGTACCAACCGGTGGTGTGGCAGCGAATGCAGCCCTCGGAGTAGCGATTTGTTTTGGGATCGGCCCCGCCGCTGACTTCCTCGGCAAATATCGTGCCATGTCCAGTCTTGGCCCACTGAGCGGACTTGGTCGGGTGGCACTGCTTGCAGTTGCCTTTGTCCATACCGACGAACTTATCGGCGTGGACCTGAACGCCCTTCACGGCAGCGTTGCCGGCATCGTTGCCCGCGGTCACAGTGACGCGGTAGACGCCAACAACATCGGGGGTGAACTTGGTTGTCTGCGTGTTGGTGAAGACCAGGGTGGCCTTCGAGTCAGGCGGCACGGTCAGCGCCCATGTCCACTTCTTGGATGGGTTCTTGGCATCGAGATCGTTGGACTTCAGCGTCACCGGGACGCCAACCGAGACGTTGTCGAGGCCGGTCTGGCCCATGGCGGCGGTCGCCTTGTATGCGCCGGCCTGGGTGCTGGTCATGATGCTGATCGATGCCGTGATCACGTTGGGATCGGCCGCGGCGTTGGCGGCGATTGGGACAATCACGAGCTCAACCGACGGAGCGACCGGCTTGGCTACCGGCGCCTGCGTTGGTTGTGCTGCCTGAGGCACGGGCGTGACCTGCACAACCACGGTCACGGGCTTCTCAACGACCTGGGTGACAGGCTTTTCAACAACTTTCGTGACCTCAACGATGCGTGCTGTTGGGGTCGGGGCTGTTCCTCCCACGTCGCATGCTGCCAGAGCAACAGTTACGAGGACCAGGAGGATGCCAATAACGAGCATGCGTGCTTTCATGAACACTTAGTCTCCCTTCTCGCCCAAATTAAGTCTCATTTTCGAGACTTCGGGGGGAATTGGATCAGTGCGCTCCGTGTTGAGGCAACTGCGCCTTGTCATGCGCAGAGCGCGGGGGCAACACGATGAGCTATCGGAGAAAGACGCTGCGGCTGCGCACAGGAGGGCCACTCCTGACGGCAGACACTGTGGAGCCTGATCCTTCAACTCCACAAGGATGGCGCGATAAACGCCTGGACTGGGAAGACACAGAGTTGGCCATATCACCTCCGTCATGCGGAATGGGCGGAACCCGTGGATGGGGGAATTGGAGGTTCGTTCCCCCGATCACACACTTGCCTCGGCAATACCGGCATGTGCATTGGTGCACGAGGTATCGCTATCGTAACACGTTTTGAGCAGCTTGTCAATATTTATGCACAAGATAACCCCAAGGTATATATTATTGAAGAAGATATATTGACTGGTCAGTTACATGCAGTGTTTGCTTTGCAAAGACGAACCGCTAATGGTATAATGCGCCCTGTGTCGGACCAACGAGTGATGTGAGGATGTGCTGTGCAACCACTAGCCATTCAAACCCGCGATCTAAAACGTGCCTTCAAGATCAAGCCAACCAAATCACAGCCCCAGACGCAGATGGTCGCCCTGGATGGGGTCAACCTGGATGTTCAGGCAGGTGAGCTCTTCGGTCTCCTGGGCCCCAACGGCGCCGGCAAGACGACCCTGATCAAGATTCTCGTCACGCTTCTGTATCCCACCTCTGGCGAGGCGCTTGTGGATGGCCTCGATGTGGTCACCCATGCGCAGGCCGTGCGTGAGCGCATTGCGATGGTGTCGGGAGGCGAGACGTCGGGGTACGGGTTGCTGACCGTGCGCGAGCAACTGTGGATGTTCAGCCAGTTCTACGGCGTGCCCGGCAAAATCGCCCGCCCGCGCGCTGAGGAGCTGCTCAAGGTGGTGGGATTGTGGGAGGCGCGCGACCGCAAAGTGCATGCCCTGTCCACAGGTATGCGCCAGCGCATGAACCTCTGCCGTGGGCTGATCAGCGATCCCAGGATTCTCTTCCTCGATGAGCCGACGCTGGGGTTGGATGTCTCGGTGGCGCGTGACATTCGCGCCTACATTCAGCACTGGCTGAAGGAGAAGCCGGGCCGCACGATCCTGCTCACGACACACTACATGCAGGAAGCGGATGAGCTGTGTGACCGCGTCGCCATCATTGATCAGGGCAAGATACTGACGTGTGATACGCCCGCTGCCATCAAGCGGCGCAGCAGGCAGGCGATCTATTTCCAGATCACTACTGAACGGCTGGATGGGCAGATGGAGACGCTCAGCTGCCTGCCCGGTGTGCTCGGCTGCCAGGCGAGCCAGGTGGATGCAGGCACGGAGCTACGGCTGACGCTGGCCGATGATGGTGTGATCGCACTGGTGGTGGGCAGCCTGACCAGCCAGGGCAAGCGTATTCTGGGGCTGCAAAAAGTGGAGCCGACACTCGAGGACGTTTTTGTGGAGACCGTGGGCAGGAGGTTCGCCGATGAGGCCGCTGCTGCTTAACCTGCGCGCTGTCATCGGCCGCGCCTATCCGCGCATTATCGGCTCGAACCGCGAGCCAAGCTGGCTGTTCTACGATATCGCGCTGCCCCTGTTGTCTGTGACGGCGTTTGTGTTTGTCTACCGCACCCTCAATGCTCCACTGGAGTACACTGGTTTTGTCATTCTGGGCGGCGTGATGCTGGCCTTCTGGAGCAACGTGCTGTGGGGGATGGGCGCGCAGCTCTTCTGGGAAAAGCAAGACGGCAACCTGGAACTGTACATGATGGCGCCGTGCAGCCGCATCGCCATTCTGTTGGGGATGGCTGTCGGCGGCCTGTTTGCCACGACCATCCGCGCCGTGGTGACAACGGTTGTGGGCGTGGTCTTCTTCGGTGTCGTCTTCAATTTGTCGCGATGGCCGATGATCCTCCTTGTTTTCATCCTGACGATGATTGCGCTCTATGGCATGGGCATGTTGTTTGCCAGTCTGTTTGTCATGTGGGGACGTGAGGCCTGGCACATCAATAACCTGATGATGGAACCGGTCAACCTGGCCAGCGGCATGTATTTTCCGGTGCGGGCCTTTGGCCAGGCGCCGGGTTTCGCTTTCTCGCTCATCCCGTTGACCCCCGGATTGGATGCCATGCGCCAACTGCTGTTTCCCGGGCAGCAAATCGGCCTGGTTGCCGTCGAGTACGAGATCGCCATACTGGCTGTCCTGGCCGTGTTGTTTCCTTTGCTGGCTGTGCGTGCTCTGCGCTACATGGAGCGCATGGCCAAGATCGAAGGGAGGTTGACGCTACGATGGCAATGATCCGTCGCTACGTGCGTGGGGTGCGGACAGGGTTCTGGCTGGGCTGGCTGGTCGAGAGCAACTGGACCGACCCATTCCTGTTTGCCATATACTCTCTGGTGCGTCCTCTGTCCGGTGTGCTGCTTCTCTATTTTATGTTTGCTGTTCTGAGCGGGGGGCAGCGCGGGCCGATGCTGAACTTCTTCCTGGTGGGCAGCGCCCTGTGGCCCTATGTGCTCAACTCGTTGCAGGGGATTGCCTTCACGGTGGTCGAGGATCGAGAAGAGTACAAGATGATACGTTATTTGTACCTGACGCCGGTTCCGCTGGCGGTCTATCTCATCGGGCGGGCGGTGGCGAAGGTTGCGCTGGCGACGATCGCGGTGGCGCTGACGTTCACGTTTGCGGTGCTGGCGTTGGGGCTGCCGCTGGACCCCGCTGTCATCGACGTACCGTACCTCAGCGCCGGTTTTGGGCTGGGGTTCGTGGGCATGTGGGGGATGGGGCTGGCTGTTGCCGCGCTGTCGCTGAACCTGACGCAGCAGGCGTGGTCGATGCCCGAGGCGATCGGTGGGGCGCTCTATCTGCTGTGCGGGGCGATTTTCCCGATCACGCAACTGCCGCCCATTCTCGCGGCGCTGGGCAGTCTGTTGCCGGTGACGTATTGGCTCGAGGCGACGCGGCGCGGTCTACTCGGCAACACGATTGGCTCGTTTCCCGGGCTAAGCAATGAAGCGGTCATGGCAAGGCTGATCGTCACGACGGTGGCCAGTTGCATCCTGGGTGGTCTGGCCTTCGCCCTGGGTGAACGGCACGCCAGGACAACGGGCAATCTGGATAGGACGAGTAACTATTGAGATTGCGTACCTTTTCAATACTATTGTGCGTTCTATGATGCAGAGGCAGGGTTTCGGCGCGTCTGTGGGCTAGCGGGCCTCTTCACGCGATTTGAGGTCTGGACAATGGCCACAAATGTGCTATACTTAGTAATATGATATGCTTTTCCCCCAGGCGCATCACAATTGCAGGCGGGCTTCGTCTTAACATGGTAGCAGGGAATAGACTATCCCTGCGCTGTGGCGCGTTTGCCTGCGACCCGCTGGTGTTCAGTCTCGGTTACCCTGATCTGTCAATGCTGGATGCAGGTTCGTCGAGTGATCGTTCTGCGCCCGCCATTATTGTAGAAGACGCCGACGAATTCCCTGCTGTGATTCACGACCTACTGCTCCCCCAGGCTCTCCGTTCTATGGACGTTGAAGGAGGAAGGCAATGGCTCGACAGAAAAACCTGGCGGCTGTACTTTCGGTAGCCATTCTGATTTTCGTGGCGATGGCTATTTTTGCCGCTTCTGTCTCTCCCGCTCAGGCCGGCCCTACGCTGGATATGACGGTCATCCCCGTCCCTGATCAAGGCGCAGTTGTCAATGACACAGGCGCGGACACAGGCGCGGACACAGGCGCGCCCGTCGAGTCTGGCAGCCCCGGGCTGCTGGCTACGGTGGATCTGGCGATCAGCAAAACCTATCTGGGGCCGAAGTCGGAGCCGGGTAAGAACATCAGTTTTCGTGTCGAGTATACGAACACGAGCGGAGCCAACACGGTTAGCCCGGTCACCATCACTGATACGCTGCCCGTTGGCACCGCCTATGTTGGCACGGTGGGCGCTCCTGCCCCGACGGTGACGTATTTCGCCGGGCAGGCCACATTGGTCTACAATGTGGGGACGGTGAACGCGGGCCAAAACTTCTCCTTCACGATCGATATCTACATCTCTCCCACCACATCCATTGGCGCGAGCCTGGTTAACACCGTGACGATTGGCGCAGGGCCTCTCGACACGGACTCTGATCTCTCCAACAACACGGCGACGGCGGCGACGCTTGTGGTTGGCGCTGAGTTGGCCATCTACAAGACCGCGCCGGCCACGACCACCGCCGGCGACGCCATTCCCTACCGGATTGATGTCGTCAATACGGGCAATCAGAGCGCCAACAACGTCGTGGTGACCGATATCCTCCCTTCTGGCATGGTCTTCCTGCCCCCATCTGTCCCCGTGCACAGCGCATACGCCAATGGGGTGATCACCTGGGCAAACGGTATCACGGTCACTACTGGCGCCACTTACACGATCTTCTTCACGGCGACTGCACCGATGAGCACATCGGGTACGTTCCTGACCAACACGGCCGGTGTGACGCAGACGACGACGAATGAGAACACGTATGTGAACAACATCGTGACTCAAACGACGCAGATCGTTGGCACGCCCAACTTCCAGATCAGCAAGTCGGACGGCGGCATAAGCGCTGCTGCAGGCGGGCTGATTACGTATACGATTTTCTATACGAATGCAGGAACTGGCGCTGCGTTCGACACGGTCTTGACGGAAACCGTGCCGACCAATACGACCTACTTCAGCGGCGGTTCAAGCGGTCCCTGGACGTTCGTTTCCGGCAATACGTACACCTACAGTTTGGGTATTGTGCCAGCGCTGCCTTGCCCTCCCCCGTCCTGGGCGACAAGCTGCAAGCAGGGCCAGGTACAGTTTGTTGTGCGTGTCGATTCGCTCGTGCCGCCCGGCGTCAACCAGGTCTGCAACACGGCCACCATTGCCCCGGGCAACGTGACGGCGGGCGACTGCACGCCGGTCACAGGCACAGTGGACCTGCGCGTAACCAAAACCGACAGCAATGTGATCGGCCAACCCGGTCAGCTCCTCACGTACACGATCGGCTACACCAATACGGGCACCAAGGGCGCGACAGGCGTCATTCTGACGGAGACTCTGCCTGCCAACACAACCTATCCTGGCAATCCTGTTGGGGGCGGGTGGTCCCTTGTCAGCGGCGTCTACGTTAAGAGCATTGGCCCTCTCGCCGGCGGCGGCGCTGGCGGGCAGGCCTACTTTGTGGTGCGCGTCGATTCCTCCATTCCGACTGGCATCAGTTCGATCACCAACACGGTCATCGTTGATTATGATGGCTCGAGCGGCGCCGATCCGACGCCGTCAAACAATACGGCTGTCGAGGTTACCCCGCTCAATGCAGCGCCCGATCTGGTTGTGCTGAAGACAGACGGCGGCAGCGCGGTTCCGGGCGATTTGATCAACTACACGATCGCCTATTCGAACACGGGCAGCAAGACTGCTATTAATGTCGTCCTGACCGATACAATCCCGACCTCCGTCCCGCCGCTGATCATCACGTTTGCCGGCCCGACTGGCGCAAACGGCTGGTTCCAGGTGGGCGCTACCAATGTCTACACCTACTTTGTTGGCACAGTGAATCCCGGCGTCTCCGGTACCGTGCTGCTGAATGTGCAAACGAGCGGTACGTTGCCGCCCGGCGTGGTCATGGTCACGAACACGGTGCGCATAGGCGACAATGGCGCCAACGGGGTTGATCCAACTCCCGCCAACAACGTCTACACGCGCACAACTCCCCTGACTGCGCTGCCTGACCTGGGGGCCTGGAAGGTGACCAACACCCCGACGGGGGCGCCCGGGCAAACGCTGATCTACACGATCAACTACTTCAATACGGGCACGAGCCAGGCCACGGGCGTCCGCTTGACTGAGACGCTGCCAGCCAACACGACATTCAATGCCGGCTCCAGCACAGCAGGCTGGACGCAGGTGGGCGCAAGCAGCACATATACGTTCGCGCTTGGCACGTTGCTGCCCGGCGACAGCGGAACCAAAGCCTTTGCCGTCACAGTGGCGACGCCCTTCCCATCCGGCGTCACCGATATCACGAATACCGTGCGCATCGGCGACGATGGTACGCACGGACCAGACGCCAACGTCTACGACAACGTCTTTACGGCGGTCACCCCGATCGTGGCCTCCGTTGATCTGGTGGTGACGAAGACCGACGGGTCGTATGCTGCGGCGGCTGGAACCCAGGTTGTTTACACGATCAACTACACCAACGCCGGCAACCAGACCGCCACTGGTGTGACGCTGTGGGACTATATCCCCAACTACACCACCTACACCGGCTATGGCTGGTCGCCGCTTGGCGGCAATCTCTACCAGCGCACGCTGGGCACGCTTCTTCCCGGCGCGACGGGCTCGATCACGATCGTTGTGCAAGTGAGCTCGGCCATCCCTGCCGGAGCCAACTACATCACCAACACGGTGCAGATCTTCGATGATCTGACCAACGGCGCCGACTTGAATCCCGCGAACAACACGGCTGTCGATGTTGATGTGTTGGTCGCGAATCCCAATCTGCGCGTGACAAAAACGGGCCCGTCTTCGGCGACGCCCGGCAGTACCATCACCTACACGATCAATTACACCAACTCCGGTATGAGAGACGCCACGGGCGCCTTCCTCACCGAAATCCTGCCCGCCAACACCACCTTCAGCGGCGGCGGCGGCTGGAATCTGGTGGTGGGGAACATTTATACGCGTAGCATCGGCACGGTTGCGGTCAACGGTTCCGGCTCGGCTTTCTTCTCGGTCATGAT
Organism: uncultured Ktedonobacterales bacterium; assembly: GCA_964402955.1. Lineage (GTDB taxonomy): Bacteria > Chloroflexota > DTOL01 > DTOL01 > DAOUCN01 > CAYOEZ01. The sequence continues at coordinate 12,533 of CAYOEZ010000066.1, forward strand.
CGACCCGATCATACCGCCCGGTGTGTTTGCGATCACCAACACCGTTGCCGTTGGCGACGATGGCAGCGGCGGCGTTGACATGAATCCTGCCGACAACGTGGCCAGCGTGACCACTATCCTCAATGCTGCGCCGAACCTGCAGGTCACGAAGACTGACGGGCTGACTGTTGTCTCCGCCGGCCAGACCGTGACTTACAGCATTTTCTACACCAACACAGGCAATCGTGGCGCAACGAATGTGGTCCTGACAGAGCAATTGCCCTTCTTCATTGTGCCCGGCGGCGGCTGGACGGCTGTCGGCGGCAACACCTATAGCAAGAACCTGGGCACAGTGCTGGCCGGAACCAGCGGCGTTGCCTACTTTGTGGTCAACATCCCCAATAGTATCCCGGCCTACATCTCGCTGCTGACCAATACCGTGACGATCAGCGACGATGGGGTCAATGGCATCGATCCGAACCTGGGCGACAACACGTCAACCGATATCGATTTCTTGCTTGCCGCCCCCGACATGACAATCAGCAAGCGCGATGGCGGCGTGCCTGTTGCCGCTGGTACGAATATCACCTACACGATCTTCTACACCAATGTCGGCAGCCAGGACGCCGTCAACATCCGCATTACCGACACGCTGCCTGCCAACACGACCTATGTCGGCTATGGCTGGACGGCGCTGGGCGGTGGCGTCTATGCACGCAATGTGGGCAATGTGGCAGTGCAAGCCAGCGGCTTTGTGACGATTGTCGCTCAGGTGAGCAATGCCCTGCCCGCTGGTCTGGAGTTCATCACGAACACGGCGACGATCTGGGATGATGGCAGCCAGGGCGCCGATCTCGACGTGAACAACAACACGGCCAGCGTCGTGACCCAGATCATCGCTGCGCCCGAGTTGACCATCAGCAAGAACGATGGCGTCGCGTCGGTCATACCGGGCCAGTTGCTCATCTATACTCTCTATTACACCAACACCGGCACGCAAGAAGCGACCAATATCATTATCACCGACACGAAGTCGCCCAACACGGTCTGCTTTGCCGGCTGCGGAAGCTGGAACCTCGTCGCCGGCGACGTGTTTACACGTAATGTCGGCTCGCTGACCGCAGGCGCGTCCAGTTCCGTCATGTTCACCGTGCAGATGACCAACCCTGTTCCTGCGGGCGTCAACACGATCACGAACCTGGCCTGTCTGGGCGATGACGGCGAAAATGGACCCGAAGCGAATCCGTTCAACAACTGTGCAACCGATACCGACGCCGTCAACGCTGCACCTGACCTTGCCATCACAAAGAGCCATCTTGGCACAGGCAGCGCGCCTGGTGGATTTATCACCTATACCATCGGCTACGTCAACAACGGCAACCAGTATGCAACGGGTGTCGTGATTACTGACTACCTGTCGCCCAACGTGACCTACTACGCGGGCGGCTGGACGCCTCAGGGCGGCGGCTTCGTGCAGACGCTCGGCGGCGTGCCCGTGGGCGCATCCGGCGTCCTGACGATGGTTGTGACCGTCAATGCTGTGGTGCCGCCAGGGGTGACGAGCGTCACCAACACGGTGGCAATCGTCGATGACGGCACGAACGGCGCAGACCCGAATCCCGCGGACAACTGGGCCACCGACATCACGCCCATCTCGACGGCGCCCGATCTGATCATCACTAAGAGCGCCAATGGACAAGCGAGCGCGGTTCCGGGCGGCAACATTACCTACACCATCACGTTCACCAATGCCGGCTCGAGCCAGGCTCTGGGCACAGTTGTCACGGAGCTGGTTCCGGCCAACACGACCTTCGTTTCACCCCAGCCGGGCTGGGTGTCTGTGGGCGGCGGCCGCTATACCTGGAGCGTGGGCACCTGCAATGTTGGCCCGTGCGGTACCCTGACCTTCATCGTCAAGGTCAACAACTCTGTTCCCGCCGGCGCGGATGTTATCACCGACGTTGTGGCCATCGGCGATAGCGGCGCATATGGCGCCGACCTGAACCCGGCCAACAACACCTACACGCTAACGACGCCGCTCAATGCCGCGCCCGACCTGCGTGTGACCAAGAATGACAATACCGCGAGCGTTAACGCTGGCGGCCGCATCACCTACACAATCACCTACACCAACAGCGGCAACCAGGCTGCGACGGGCGTCGTCCTGACCGACATTCTACCGGCCAACACTGTCTTCGTCGGCCCGGGCTGGATCAATGTCGGCGGCACACCGACCTACACCTACTCCATCGGCAATGTAGCCGTGAACGGCAGCGGCTCTGTCCAGTTCATCGTGGACATAAGCGGCACGCTGCCCACCGGCTATATGTCGGCATGCAACTCGATCAGTATCGGCGACGATGGGCTGAATGGCGCTGACCAGAACTCGGCCAACAATGCCTACGTCGAATGCACACCCATCAATGCTGCGCCTGAACTGCAAGTGACAAAGTCCGACGGCGGCGCGACGCCAACCACCGGCAGCCTGATCACCTACACGATCAGCTACACCAACGCTGGCACGCGCGGCGCGGCGGGCATCGTCCTGACCGAAACAGTCCCGGCCAATACGAGCTACGTGGGCTACGGCTGGTCGCCTGTGGGCTTCGGCGTCTACACGAAGAGTCTCGGCATCCTCGAAGCCAGCGCTGGCTTCAATACGGGGTCAACGATCTTCGTCGTGCAGGTGAACAACACCATGCCTGCCGGCGTTGAATCGGTCACCAACACCGTGCGCATCAGCGATGACGGCAGCAATGGGCTTGACCCGAACACCGGCAACAATTCGGCGACCGTAACGACTCCTGTCAATGCGCTGCCTGATCTGACGATCACCAAGTCCGACGGCGGCATCATCGCCAATCCCGGTGACGCCGTGACGTACACGATTTACTTCACCAATACCGGCAACCAGGACGCCAGCAATGTGGTCCTGACCGAGACGCTGCCAGCCAACACGACCTATGTCGGTTTTGGCTGGACGGCTGCTACAGCCGTTACCTACACCCTGGCTGTGCCGGGGATGAGCGCAGGCGCGTCGATGTCGGCAACGATCGTGGTGCAGATCAACTCGAGCCTGCCCGCCGGTGTGACCAGCGTGACCAACACGGTGCGCATCGGCTACGACAACGGCGGCGGCGCTGACCCGACGCCTGGCAACAACATCGCCAGCGACGTCACACCGATCATGGCGACGCCGAATCTGGTGGTCAGCAAGACTGATGGCGGCGCGACGGCCAATGTCAGCAGCCTGATCACGTACACCATCAACTTCACCAACACGGGCAGCAAGGGATCCACCGGCGTCGTCCTCACCGACGTGCTTCCGGCCAATACCGGCTACTACGGGGGCGGCTGGACGTTCATCGGCAGCAACACGTACATCAAGAGCATGGGCAGCCTGCCGTCCGGCAGCTCTGGCCAGACGCAGTTCATCGTTCAGGTTGCGCCAGTCCTGCCAGCCGGCGTTGCTGGCGTGACGAACACGGTCACGATCGGCGATGACGGCTTGAACGGGCCAGATGCTAACCCGGCCAACAACGTGGCGACTAGATTTACGCCTGTGACTGCAGCGCCGGATCTGGTTGTCACCAAGAATGACGGCACGGGCGGCGCTGGCATCGTGGCAGGCGACACCATCATCTACACGATCAACTACAGCAACACCGGCACGCAGGGCGCAACCGCTGTGGTGCTCACCGAACTCCTGCCTGCCAACACAAGCTACAGCGGCGGCGGCTGGACGTTCGTTTCCGGCTCGACGTACACGCAAAACGTCGGCGCACTGCCTGCGGGCAGCAGCGGCAGCGTGCAGTTCATCGTTCTGGCAAGCTCGCAACTTCCGGCCGGCGTGGTCAGTATTACCAATACCGTGACAGTTGCAGATGATGGCGCCAACGGCGCCGATCTGAATCCTGCCAACAACACGGCGACTGTCTACACGACCATCTATGCGGCGCCCGATCTGTGGGTAACCAAGACCCATGGCGGCGGCAGCGTCCAGGCGGGCGGGTTGATCACGTACACGATCAACTACACCAACGTCGGCACGCAGGCTGCGCTGGGTGTGGTGCTGACCGATGTTGTGCCGGCCAATACCAGCTACGTCGGTTACGGCTGGAACCATGTTATCAACTCGACCTACACCTGGCCGGTCGGCGCGGTCGCCTCCGGCGCCTCTGGATCGGCGACCATCGTGGTGCAGGTCACGTCAACTCTGCCGGTGGGCGTCAACTCTGTGACCAACCTGGTGCGCATCGGCGACGATGGCAGCCAGGGCACTGATCCCAACATCAACAACAACATCGCAACCGATGTGACGCCGATTATCGCCGTGCCCGATCTGGTGGTGACGAAGAGCGATGGCGGCGTGACCGTTCTGCCGGGCCAGCAGATCGCCTACACTGTCTACTACACCAACACCGGCTCGCGGGCGGCCACCAACGTCGTGCTGACCGAGACGTTGCCAGCCAATAGCGGCTACATCGGTTTCGGCTGGTCATGGCTGGGCGGCAGCACCTATGTGCAGAACGTCGGTACGGTGGCGGCGGGAGCGTCGGGCACACGGTCGTTTGTGGTGCAGGTTGCCCCATCCTTGCCGGCGCAAACGACGTTCATCCTGAACACCGTCTCCATCGGTAATGACGGGAGCAATGGCGCTGACGCCAACGTGCAGAACAACACGGGCTGGGACATGACGCCGATCAACGCGCTGCCGGTTCCGCTTGCTATCAAGACGGCGAGCGATGCCAATGGCGGGCTGCTGCTGGCGGGCGATGTCATTACCTTCCAGGTGAACATCTGGAACCTGGGCGGAAGCCCGATGACCAATGTGGTCTTCACCGACTACATCCCGGCCAATACGACCTACGTCCCCGGTAGCGCGACCAACAGCTCTGGCGTCGTGAATGGGCCAGATCCGCTGCTGTTCACGTTCTTCCCGAACATTCCGCCGGCATCCGGCTTCAATGTCGTGACGCTGACATTCGCCGTGCAGGTCAACAACCCGCTGCCAGCGGGCGTGCAGACCATCTGCAACCAGGGCTCAGGCGTCAGCACCGAGACTGGCCCGTTTGTCTCCGATGACCCCGGCACGGGTGTGTTTGGCGACGCCACCTGCTTGCGGCTGAACGCCGGACCTGATCTGCGCATCAGCAAGAGCGACGGCGGCATCGCCAGCTATCCGGGCGGGATCATCACTTACACCATCAATGTAACAAACACAGGCACGAAGCCGGCAAGCGGCGTTGTGGTGACCGACTTCCTGCCCGCCAACACAACCTATCTCTTTAGTGGAGCGTGGATTCCGGTGGGCGGCCAGTACATCACGTATGTTGTGACGCTCAATCCTGGCCAGTCCTGGACAGGCTCGTTCAGCGTGCGGGTCAACAATCCGGCGCCGCCTGGCGTGACCAGTGTCACGAACACCGTCGGTGTGCGCGACGACGGCACGCAAGGCCCCGATCTGAACCCGGCTGACAATAGCGCAACTATCGTCACACCACTCGGCGCTGTGCCGACGGCGACGCCGACAGCGACGCCAACGCAAACAGCGACGCCGACGCGTACGCCCACGGTCACCAGCACACCGACGGCAACGCCGGCGTGCCCCGACGTGTACGAGCCGGACAACACGTTTGCGCAGGCCAAGCTGATCAAGCCTAACATCATGCCGCAGGTACACACGTTCGAGACGCCTGGCGATGAGGACTACATCTACTTCCAGGCTGTCGCGGGCGGCGTGTACACGATCACGACCTATGATCTGCTCATGAGCACCGACACCGTGCTCGATCTGTACGATGCGGCGCACAACCTGATCGACCACAACGATGACTATCCGGGCGGCGGCGTTGCTTCACGCATAGTCTATCGTTCGACCACCATGCAGACGATGTTCATCAAGGCCAGCGAGCTGCTGGGCCGCAACGGCTGCGGCTGGGGCTACAGTATCCGGGTCGAGGCGAAGTACGCGCTGTTCCTGCCCTACATCGAGTCGGAGAACCTGCCGCCGCCGTCACCGACGCCGACGCCGAGCAACACGCCCACGCCAAGCAACACGCCGACCGTGACGCAGACGCCGACGATCACCAATACGCCGACGGAAACAAACACGCCGACGATTACACCGACGCCGACGGAAACCAGCACGCCGACCAGCACCGGGACGCCAACCAATACGCCGACGATCACCAACACGCCGACGATCACTAATACACCGACCGAGACGAGCACGCCGACGCAGACGCCAACCCAGACGGCGACGGCGACGCCCGGGCCGATCTATGCCATCTGGAACGTGAGCCTGGACGGCGGCGGCAATACCATCACGGTTGACCCTGGCCAGAATCTGTCAGTCGACTTTGACTTCCAGATCGCCAATCCCAATTCATGCCCGGCCTGCCAGAGACAAATCGTGATCGGGGTTGACAGCACTGCGCTCTACTGCGGCTACGACGGTATTCCCGGTCTGAATCCGGGCGTCACCGGACACAGTTCGCAGGTCATCTCGGCGCCGCTGCTTCCTGGCACGCACTACATCATCCAGCAGCCGACCACAAGCGCTAGCTGTGGCGTCGGGCTGGGCATGTACATCAGCGACCCGCTGCGCAGGATCGCCACGATCATCGTGCGCGCGCCAACAGCCACGCCGACGAACACGCCGACGGTCACAAACACGCCGACGATCACAAACACGCCGACAGTGACAAGCACGCCGTCGAATACGGGGACGCCGACGATCACGCCGACGATCACCAATACTCCGCTGCCCGGAGCCACGGCGACGTTCACGAGCACGCCGACCGCCACGAGTACCCCGAGCGCCAAGCATCCGCCGCAGGTCTTGACGACGATCAACCTGCCTGGCAGCATTACGGACCAGGCCAACTGGGTCATCGTCGATCCGACAACAGGACCAATGGGTAGGATCTGGGTCAATGTGCGCAGCGCTAACAAGGTCTACGCCATCGACGGCGCGACCTATGCGACCGTCGCCACCGTTCCGGTGGGCTGCGCTCCCTATGGCATGACCATTGTCGGTCGCCGCCTGTACGTGGTGAACCACAGTAGCGCCAGCAATGGCTGTCCTACGACGGGCGCAAGCGTCTCGGTCATCAATATGGACACGTTCGTGGAAGTCCAGCGCATCCAACTTCCACCCGGCAGCGAGCCGACGTTTGCGGATAACGATGCCGTCAGCGGCAATACGCGTGTGTTTGTGGCCCTGCACTGGAGTGACGGCTACAGAGGCGAAACCCGCCAGGCCGCTGTCATCCGCGACATAAATTACAGTGTCGACTATGTGCAGAAAGACCCCGCTGCGCTGGAGAACGACGGCTGGGGTCTGGCGACCGACCCGCTCGGCGGATTCCTGTACATCGGCACGCGCAACGGCGCCACTGTAACCAAGTATAGCTTGAGCAGCCCGTACACCGTGCTGGGACGCAACCAGCCCAATGGCAACGTGTTCTTTGTGCAGGTCAACAAGACCACCGGCGACCTCTACTTCATCCACACGCCGGCGATCGGGTCTGAGCGGCCGGCCAACATCATCAAGCAGTACGCGCGGGACAGTTCGTACAAAAATGGCACGCCAATCAACGGACTTGATACGTTCGATGGCGGTGGGATTGCCATCAACCGTACCAATTCCAACCGGCTGTATGTCAGCGGCACCGACTTCCTGGGGCCGACGGACTACGTGCAGACGATGGCGAGTGGGTTGTGGTACTTAGCGTCTGCGCCTTATCGGCTTGGTACGGCGCAGGGCATCCAGCCCGACCCGTTGGGTATCGCTGCCAACGAGGTGACCAATCGCATCTATGTGGCAAATCGTGGCAACAATACGCTGACGGTGATCGAGGACACAGAAGTCATACCGTAGGCGCTGCGACCTATCAACACGCAGAAACGCCGCCGGCAACGCGCCGGCGGCGTTTTACCACAGGCGGTTGAAACCGCCCGCTGAGACCGAAGGTGCGTTCAAAACGCACCCAGCAGGCCACGCAGAACCCGCGCAAGCGGGACTCTGCTACCAGCCATTGGCGAAAGACAGCACGTGCCCCACTTCTGGTCGGCCACAGGGAATGTGGTGGCTGGCATGTGCCCACTGCAAGAAGGTCCGGACGGACCCGTCATTGCGAGCGGAGCGAAGCAATCTCCCCCGTTTCGCGCCACAACGGAGATT
>CAYOEZ010000067.1:0-20578 GCA_964402955.1 uncultured Ktedonobacterales bacterium
CGTAGGCGCCGAGCCCCACTGCTCCGCCGATGGCGCCAGTGACTATCCACCAGGCGTGGCCAGAGGAGTCCACACGGGCTAGCGGATTGTTCCCGACGTAAGTATAGCGATTCACGAGTTGTGAATCAAGCGGTACCGATCTTGACTGCCCGGCCGCACGCTGGCCGCTACTCCAACTCAACTGCTCCAACATCGGTGGCTCAGCATACGAGACGACCAACGCTAGGGAGAGATCAGATCTGCCCCCCACTATAGGCATCACCGTGTCCGCTTGGATGAACACCCCAACGACCCCGTCGTAATAGCGCGCCCCATAGTACATCAGATTTGTACTCGCGTCCGCCCTCTGGCCCGTGAATTGATAAGGCGTCGGTACTGTCCCGACTGTCGAGCGTACGGTCCCATACGCGTAGTACTTCTCCTTGCTCGTCTGTGAGCCACCTGCCACCACGCCGCTCGTCGTCGCCGCTGTCCCGCCCAGATGGTCGCTGTGGATGAAGATGGGATCAGCAGCCGCGACGCGCATCGCCACCCGCTTGCCCGCAAACAGGTAGTACGTTGTCGCCTGATCCGGCGGGCCGAGTTGGATCTCGTAGGACTGATTAACAAACAGCGTTGTCACGCCATTCACCACTTGCTTCACCCGGTTGCCATCGCCATCATAGGTGAAGACCGTCGTGTTAGCCCCCTGCGTGACCGTGATCAAGCGGCCTTCGAAGTCATACGCCTGCACATAGGTGGTGCCCGTGATGATACGGCTTGTCATGTTGCCGTTGGCGTCGTAACGGAACAAGTTGTTGCCGACCCGCGCCACGGCATGCGGGTGCAGCGTGTCGGTGTAGGTGTAGCTTCCTCCCAGCGGCCCGCTGCCAAAGCGCCCGGCGAAGTCGTAGCTGTAGGTCTGCGCGTACGCGCCAGTCACGCTGGTCAGCCGGTTCAGGCTATCGTAGCCAAAGGTCTCGGTATACGGTGTGCTCACACTATCGGTGATGACCAGCACATTGCCGGCATTGTCATATTTGTAGGATAGGCTCAACACAAGGTTCGGCGCTGTTGGCGTCACCACCTGCATCGCTTGCAGGCGGAAACGGTTGGCGTCGTAGCTGTAGCTGGCCGTGGCCTTGTTGCCGAACTGCATCTGCAAGGGCTGCCCCACAGCGTTGTAGGCGGTGCTAGTGATGTACTTCGTCGCCCACAGTGAACCGGTCAGGCTGTCGGGCAACGCCTGTGCGGTATAGCCGGTTGTGACCGTTTCCCCGGACGGTACCTGCACCGTCGCTTGCCGGTTCATGGCATCGTAGGTGTAGTAGGTGTAGTACGACGCGCCCCCGATGGTCTTGCCTTCGGTTGTGACCCGTCCACGCGTGTCGTAATACCACTGCGTGCTACCGCTGGCGTCGGTCATGGATGTGCGCTGGCCCTTGTAGCCGTTGCCGTAGGGCTCGTCGTAGCCATAGGTGGTTGTGGCGCCGCCGGCTGTCTTGCTGGTGACACGGTTGTTGCCATCGTAGGCAAACACCACATTCTGATTGAGGGCGTTGGTCTGGGTGATCAGGTTGCCCGCCCGGTCATACTGGTAAGCCCACGCGCCCATGTCGGCGTCCGTCATCCCCACCTTGCGCCCGCCCCGGTCATAAATCATGGTCGAGGTGATGTTATTGCTGGCAGTGCCATCCGTGTTCACCACTTGCAACAGGCTGCCCAGAATGTCATAGGTATAGTTTGTCTTGCCATAGAAGGTGGGCGACCAACTGGGGCTCGCATAGGTGTTGGTCGTGTCAGTAATGGCGATGGTGCGCCCATAGGCGTCCTTCTCCGTGATCTTCTCGTGCCGGTTCTCGTCCACCACTGCCGTCTTCCAGTCCTGGTAGGCCATTGTGACCGTCGTGCTGTCTGTATTCGTCACCGTCGTTGTGCGTCCCAGCGCGTCGTAGCCATACTGCGTGGCGGGCTGGGTCTGCGGCAGCTTGTATGGTGTGCCGTTGGCCTGCGCCAGGGTCATGGCGTAGGGCACGCTCGCGCTCGCCTTCCAGCCCGACGCGGCGTAGGTGAAATCCTGGAACACCTCTTAACTGGCGTCAAACTCGGCCTGCGTCTGCGCCACCTGCCCCAGGCCGTTGTAGAGTGAGCGGCTGTAGAGCGTCCCCGACTGGCCGGCTGTCTCGCGCTTATCGACGCGCACGGCGTAGGGAGCGCTGGCCTGCACGTCGTCCACCCGTACCGTGCTCCCCGCCGATCCGCTCACCAAAACCTGCACGGTGAACTGGTTAGGCGCCGGCGACGCTGTTGTGGTGATGATGCCGCGCACCCATTCCCATTGGCCGGTCGCCGCGGTCGTCCCAACAACGAATGTCGACTGCCCGTCGTAAACGCGCAGCGATGCCGCTGCTGCTGTGGAGGGCCGGTAGATCTTGGCGCTGACGACGTAGCTCTTACCTGCCTGGGGCGTGGTCTGCGATGTATGGGCCACAACCACATCGCTGCTATCCGTCTTGGTGATCGCCAGGCTGTAGGCGCCGATCAGCGGGGTGTCTGTCTGGAAGAGCACCGTGGCGCTGCCCGCGACCAGAGACCAGTCGCCCACGCCCTCCATGTTGCCGTTACGTATGAAAGGCGACGGCGTGCTGCTGTAGCCGTAGACGGTGCTGGCGTAGCTCGACGAGTCGCCCGGCTCGATCACCTTGTACAGGCGCTTGAAGCCGTCATACTCGAACGCGGTGACGTTGCCGTTGGCGTCATACACCGTCGTTGGCTTGCCGCTGGTCGCATCCACGACCTGTGTCTGCGTCAGCCCCACGGCGTTGGTGATCACCACCGGGAACGCGTGATAGGTGCTGTCAAAGCCGGTACGGCTCACGTTGCCCAGGGCATCCGTGATCACCGTTTGGTTGCCCCACTGGTCATACTGGTAGCGAGTGTAGGCTGAGGTCTGATTGACGCCCACCGGGCCGGCGACCCAGGTGCGTACCTGCACCAGGTCACCCTTGGTGGGCGCGACAGCAGACGGGCAGTCCGTAGCCGTGTCGGCGTCATAGCAGAAGCGCTGATGCGACGCCATCTGCGCAGTGAGTGCGACCGTACCGGTGTAGACAGCTTCGTCGCGCGGCCGGTTGACGATCCAGTCGGTAGTGTTGTAGGTATAGGCGCGGGCGGTCAGCTTCTCATCGCCCGAGACCGAGGCGTCGCCCTGGTTGTATTCACCGGTCACGTTGCCATAGGAATCCACAGTGTAGGTGACCACGGAGGATTTGGCCCCGATCGTGTTAGTCGTCGCACGCGTGTAGATAATGTTGACCGTTCCGGCGACGAGGGCGACATCGGTTGTCGTGGTCACGGGGGTGGTGAGGCTGGCGCCGCTGGTCGCCGACTGGTAGGCTTTGCCCTTGCGCGGGTCGGCCTTGTAGACGCCCGGCTTGGGATACTGGTAGAACCACTGCCTGACCGTCTTCTCCGTTTGCCCTGTGCCGTTGGGCGCGTAGGTGGCGACGTCCGCCCAGTCGTGGCCCAGGAACTCGTAGCCGTGGAACTGGTTACTGCCGTCAACCCAGGCCGCCTGACCCAGGGCAGTGCCGTAGGAAAACACCTCCTGGAAGAAGCCGCCCAGCCCGCCAAACCACATGCGCTTCTGCACGCGCAAGCGGGTCGATTGCAGGCTGCACGCGGATCCGTCACCGGAGCACGAGTAGAGCGTGGCGTCCCCATCTTTGTGGTACGACGGCCAGATGCGCGCCGCGTAGCCGTACTCGACGCGCCCGCCCCAGCCGTTGTCCACCACCTGCAAGTAATCGCGCTTCCAGTTGCCGTCGCCGCCGTCGTTGCAGAAATTGATGCCGCCCGTGCAGCGGACGTAGGAGAGACGATATTGTGGCAGGCTGTCGCTGTTGTCGTCGTCGTACTGCGTGATGCTGGTCAGAAGCAGCCGTCCGGGGAAGCTGCCGCCGTAGACGCGATAGGCGTCGCCGTAGTCATAGCCGAAAACGTACTTGCGCACCTGCGTCTGCGTGGGAGTGATGAGGATGGCATCCAGCTTCCAGTCGCCGTACTGCCCGGCGCCGAAGGTGACGTTGTCGCTGCGGGTAGAGGTGATGAACCCCACGGCCGCCATGTTGGCTTCAGGGTATGTGATCGTCTTGGGGTAGACCCAGGCATGGTAGGTAACGCCGCTCTCGGTGTTGTCGACTGTGCTGTAGGTGTAGTTGATGGTGTTGCCGTGCGTGTCGGTGATCGTGCTCACGACCCAACTGCTGACGACGTAGCGGGTGGTCCCGCTCTGGATGTAGCCGTAGGTCGTGCCCACCGCGAAGAGATGCTGCGTCCCGTCGGGCGTGGTGACCTTCCAACGGCAGTTGGGCGTCTGGTTGAGGCTCAGCACGCCACACTCCGAACCGCCGTCGTACTGCTCGATCTTGACGTAGCCGTCAGGGTCGGTCTTCCACTCGTTGTTGGCATAGACGAGCTTGTACGAGCCGCCCAGGTTGAGATAGAAGGTATCGTCGTTGCCGTACTCTTGCGTGCCGGAGATGTCGCGCGTCAGACTATAGAGCCCGTTCAGGTTCCATCCCAGGCCGGCCCAGTTCGCCTGTTTGTGATACCCACTCTGCCAATTCTGGTCAGAGTTGTAGGTATCATCGACACTGCCGCTGGAGTAGGAGAGGCTCAACGCGGGTTGTGACCCGCCGCGCCCCGGCGCAACATCGATGGGCAAGCTGAAGCTGGCCGCGCCGCTGAAGGGATCGACCGTCGCGCCCTGCACCGACGGGATGATTTTGTCCTCCGGTCCCCGACCGGCGCCGAAGTCGGTGAAGTGGTTGGTGCGGGCGGCGACGCCGCCGGCGCCGTCGGTCTCGCTGGCCATGGCCACCCAGCTATCGATCTCTGGGGCGTAGTAGTAGAAGGAAAGGTTACGCGCATTCCAGCCGGAAGAAGCGAGTTGGCGGGCGTCGATGCTCGTGCGTAGAGTCAGAAACCCGTCAAATGCCGTGATCACAGCGCCGTTCGTCGCATCCTCGGCAGTGAGGCGGAGCACGCCGGGCGCCAGGAAGCTGCGCGCCTGCTTTGGATCCAGTTCCGCTGCCGTGTAGCGGAAGCGAGTGGCAACCTTCACCGCGCCCGCAGGAACCTCGATCGTGACCCTGCCATCCAACGAGCGTAGCGCCCCGCCTGACGGGCCAATGACGGCGCTATCAGCCGTGGTTATGGGCGTCGCAACTGGAGTTGGCTTCGGATCGACCGCCAGTGGCCCAGATGCAGCAGCGTCGGCCCGCAGCACCGGTACTGGCGTGAGCAGAAAAGGAAAGTCATCATGAACGATGGCGGAGTCGCCGGCTGTGGGCTCGGGCTGTGCCGCATCGGACATGGCGGTGCGCTCCAGAGCGGCTGAGGCTCCGGTCACACTCGACGACGTCGTTATAGGGACATCCGCACGGGGTGCGGGCTGGACTGTGGAAGCTGTAGACAGCGGGGCGGAAAATGTTGCCAGAACGAGGGAGAGAACCGTCAGCACGTGGAGCAAACGCACGAACCTGATTCGACTTCGCTTCATCGCTTTCCTCAATAAGGACATTTGTGCACACCGGTGCGCGATATGTAGCCGAAGAACTGGCGCGAGAAGATCACTGGCGAGCGGCAGAGCATCGTACCTGATATGGAACCAATCACCGTGAAAGTGGCAACTAGCGCGCTTGCCTGATGGCGCTGAGGGTTGGAGTAGCTGGAACTGGATATCCACATGAAAGAAGAGCGCGCTTCTCTCCTTACACTACTCTAACGCAGAATGCTCTGCGGTAGATACGGGATTAATTGTGGAATTGTAGAACTGTCGCCAGTTGGTGCAAATACTCGTCTGTCACGGGGCGGATTAGGCATTGTGTGATGTGGTATACTATCAGAGGGTGGTAGAGGTGTTTGGTCGGGGCGGATGGACTCGAACCATCGGCCTCAGCGTCCCGAACGCTGCGCGCTACCAGGCTGCGCTACGCCCCGACAACCGCATTATAGCGTATTGCGCAGTTTTATGCAAGGGCATTTCCGGCATTTGGCGCACAGATTGCCGCGGTTAGTACGACGACCGTACTTTCACCAGAGCCAACGTGATTCACCGCTGAGGTCGCAGAGACCGCGGAGAAGTACACATGAATCTCTGCGAGCTCTGCGCACTTCCGCGGTGACATCGATTTCGTCTATGGGAACTCCGGGAGTAGCAAGAGGAGGCATGCTATGCGCGTTGTTGTCATTGGCGGCACAGGGCACGTGGGCACCTATTTGGTTCCTCGCCTGGTGCAGGCCGGTCATGAGGTGATCGTGCTCAGCCGCAGCCAGCGCCAGCCCTACCAGTCACATGCGGCCTGGCAGCAGGTGCAGCAGATTACCATTGACCGCACAGCCGAGGAAGCTGCCGCGCGCTTCGGCGCGCGCGTCAGCGCGTTACACCCCGACATCGTCATCGACATGATCTGCTTCACCCTGGCCAGCGCACAGCACCTGGTCGAGGCCCTGCGCGGCGATGTGCAGCACTACCTCTTCTGTGGGTCAATCTGGGTACATGGCCCCAGCGTGGAGCCGCCCACGACCGAGGAGCAACCCCGCACGCCCTTCGGCGAGTATGGCATGCAGAAGGCGGCGATCGAGAGCTACCTGCTCGATGAAGCGCGCCGCCATGCCTTTCCTGCCACCTGCGTTCACCCCGGCCACATTGTCGGCCCCGGATGGGCGCCGCTCAACCCGCAGGGCAATTTCAACACACAGGTCTTCGCAAAGCTGGCTCACGGCGACGAGTTGGCCCTGCCCAACCTGGGGATGGAAACTGTTCACCACGTTCATGCCGATGATGTCGCCCAGGTGTTCATGCAAGCTATCGCCAATCACAGCGCCGCCGTGGGCGAGAGTTTCCACGCCGTGTCAGCAGCGGCGCTCACCCTGCGCGGTTACGCCGAGGCAGTTGCAGTGTGGTTCGGCAAAGAGGCGCGCCTGCGCTACCTGCCCTGGGATGAATGGCGCACGAGCGTCTCGGAGCAGGACGCGCGTTCAACATGGGATCACATTGCCCATAGCCCCAATTGCAGCATTGCCAAAGCGCAGCGCCTGCTCGATTATCGGCCGCGCTACCGCTCGCTCCAGGCAGTCTACGAGAGTGTGCAATGGCTGATCGAGCACAACATCATCGCCATCTGAGCATACGGCGCAGAGGAAAAACTACTACCGTACATCAGTCAGGACGGCCTTTTTTAGCGCAGAGACGCAGAGAACACAGAGGAAAACAAAGGGGAAAACTCCGTGTTCTCTGCGAAGCTCACCCCGCTCTACCGGGTGTCTCTGCGGTCGATTCACGCCCTCGCGGGGAAAAAGTACAGTAGTAGTAAAAAGAGCGTCCCGAATCGTCGGGACGCTCTTTGCCATTCACAAAACCTGCTGCGACCTTGTTACGCGCCTGGCGCCTGCCTGGGCGTCGGGTTGCCGAAGTTGCCGCGGCCGCCGCGCATGCCCCCGTTGGGCACATTGAACTGGAAGTTCCTGCCGCCCTGCGGGTTCGCAAGCTGGCGCAAGCCACCGTTTGCAACCGTTTTGTTGATCAGCGAGGCGTGCGTGGAATCGCCGACAACCGTGACGGTCACCTGATCGCCAATAGCAATGGCGTCAGTGCCGGTGCTGCCCCTGCCGGCCATGATGCGGGTCGTGCCATCGATCGAGAACGGGCCGCCCTTACCCTGCGGATTATTGGGCTTGATCGTGATGCTCGTCGGGCTGATGGCGGTGACAACGCCAGGGATGGTGTAGATGGTTACAACCTTGCCATCCTTGTCCGTAAAGGTGCGCGTCGTCCCGTAGTTGTGGCTGAAACGCTGGTCCGCCGGTACGTCCTTGAGTGGATTCAGGTCGGACGGCAGAGCGGGCGCCAGCTTGTCCTTCAGCTTGTTCTTCAGGTTGTCCAGGATGTTAGGCCTGGTATTCGCCGGTGCAGCCTGCGCTGTCACCTTGACGCTCACGTTTTCCGTCCCGCGCGTGATGCTGAGCGTGACCGTAGCGCCAACCTTGTTCTTGCGCACCTCATCTACGACATTCTGAGCCGTCTTGACAGCGACACCGTTGACGGCAGTCACAAGGTCGCCCATCTTCACGCCCGCGCTCGCCGCCGGGCTGTTGGCGGCCACAGATGTGACAACCACGCCCACTGTTTGACTCAGACCAAGACGCTGCGACAGTCGGGCATTGAGATCAGCAACACCGACGCCCAGCCATGCCTGGTCTGTCGTCGCCTGCGGCGTAGCCGCAGCCAGGACTTGATTGGCAGGCGCTGCACTGTTTGAGGCGGCCCATACCGTGCCGGAAACCACGACCAGAGCCAGTGCAACCACCGCCAGAACAACAACAAACATCTTCTTCATTTTGCTCGAACCTCCAATGACTAACTTGTCCCCCAATTGGACAGTCGTGCCACCACAAAGTTCAACGAACGAGACCGGCGAGTGTTACGTGAGAAGGCTATCCTCTTCCTAATTCGTCCAGCTCAAAACGTGTTCTGCCGCATACTCGTAGGTCACAGCAACATCCAGCAGCTTGCGCTGGTTGGAGCCGTCGGCATTCATCACATACACCCGCCAGTCACCGTCGCGGTCGCTCAGGAAAGCCATGCTTCCTCCATCGGGCGACCAGGCCGGGGCTACATTATTGATAGGCCTGGTAAACATGACAAACGGTGTGCTGGTTAAGAGCTTTTCGCCGCTGCCATCGCTATTCATGACGCCGATGTCCCAGTGATCATGCTGATCCACCATGAAGGCGATCTTGCTGCCATCTGGCGACCACACCGGCGACCCCTGCAGCGGGTTTGCGGGCAAGGCGGTTGGCCAGCCTGTCTCAGTGGTCAGGAAAAAGCCCCGTACCCCTTTGTAGACAATGCGCCCATCGGCGCCCCAGCTCGGCGTCATGGCCTGTTGATCTCCATCAACCATGACATCGCTCTTTTGGCCGGTGGCAAGATCCACGACACTGATGCGCCGGTAGTCCGTCACCGGCGCGGCTGAGCCAGGCCGCTCTCGTCCGGTCACCTGCTTGTAGACCGCCGTGAAGGCGATCTTGGCGCCATCAGGCGACCATGCGGGCGACTTCGCCCCATTGATGCCGAAAACCATGTCCAGGTCACTGCCATCGGCGTTCATGACGTAGACGCCTTGAGGCACCGACCAACGCGTGAATGCTATCTTCTTGCCGTCAGGCGACCAGACCGGATCGAGGCCGGACGTCAGAGTGGCAGCCCCACCGCCGTTGGCATTGACGGTGACTATACCGCCCCCGCTCGACGTCTGCAGCACAATGCGGCCAGTCAGCGCAGCGGCAGAAGGACCTGCCGGCGCGGCGGCAGCCTGCGCCGCCGGCGTACTGGTGCGCGCTGGCGCCAGCGTTGGCAGCGGCGCCTTCAGCACAAACGTCGGCGAGGGCGTGACAACACGCGTCGCCACAGCCACCGGCGTTGCGGTTGCGACCGCAGCGGCCGATGGGCGGGCAAACGCCTGGCCGGCCGCGGGCACAGATCCACTACCTGGCGCCGCGCCAGCCCCTGTCAGCGGAATCACAGCGATCGTCGGCGTCGGCGTCGGAAACTCGACGCTGCATGCCGCTATGGCAAACAGAACGGCTACCACAAAAAACAATCGTAGCCCTTTCATATCCTACCTCAGTGCGCCGATCTGAACTGCGACGGCCGCAACGACACCGTCGGCCCCTGCCTGACCCACGATCGTGACTTGCTCGCCGACCGTCACGTCGGCGAGTGTGGCCGCTGCCGTCTTGCTCAGCCGCGCATTGGCGCCCAGAACGACCTTCGTGGGCTGCCCGCCGTCAACGGCGACGGTCACGACACTACCATCGATCTTTAGCACGCTGCCGCTCATAGTGGTCAGATTGGCAAACTGCCCCCCGGTCGCGCCCGTTCCTGTCGTTGGGCCAGTTCCGCCAGTGCGGCCGCTGCCAGTGGCGCCCTGCCCTGTTGCGCCGCTTTGGCGGCTAAACCCGCCTGCGCCTGCGGCAGCCGTCTGTGCGGCGCTGCCCTGGATCAACTGCGTAGCTGTAATTGTGCCATCCGCGGCCACCGCGCCGAGCACCATCACAGCATCGCCCACCTTGAGATCGGCGACGGAGATGGCGCCATTCTTCACGTACGTTGTGCTATCGGTCACCGCGGCTTTGGTCACGGCGCCGTCCTGAGCGGTCACCGAGATGATCTTGCCCTCAACCTTCTGTACTGTGCCAGTTGCGCCCCGGCCTGCAGCCGCCGCAGTGGCGGCTGCAGCGGCGGGCGCCGCCTGCTGGCCGCCCGTGCCCTGTGCGCCCGCTGCAAACAAACCGGCAGGGACCTGCGATGTTGGGGTCACAGCCGGCGCCGCCAGCACGAGCTTCACGCCGGCGATCGTGCCCAGATCAACCTTAGCGCCGCGTTGTGCCAGGACGGCGCCAACGGCTAACCCACCAATGAGAGCCAGAAGAAACAATGTTCTGAAGTGACGAGCGATACTCACCTTCGTACTCCTTTACGGCTGATAGTGATCATAGAACAACGTATCATAAAGCAGCTTGCCGGTGTAGCAGACCAGGACGAAAATTGTCAGCGGCATCTGCACTCTTGCTACCCACACCGGCAACTGCGGCGGCGGAGGCAACAGCAGAATAATGATGGCTACGGCTGTCGCCATGAGCACGCGCACAACCAACAGCACAATTCTGTGCATCATGACCGTGCCTTTGCAGTCGCCTACTCATAGCGCAGAGCATCGATAGGATGCAGCGCGGCAGCCCGCGTCGCAGGATAGATCCCGAAAAACATGCCAATCGCCACCGAAAAACCAACAGCCAGCATGATAGACGAGGGCGAGATAATCGCCGTGATACCGAGATTGAGTGCGTTCACCATCTGCCCGATACCCCAGCCCATAATAATGCCGCCGACGCCGCCCACAATCGAAAGCACAACTGCTTCCACCAGAAACTGAAGCATAATGTCGCCGCGTTTTGCGCCGACAGCCTTGCGAATGCCAATCTCACGTGTGCGCTCAGTCACGGATACAAGCATGATGTTCATGATGCCGATGCCGCCCACCAGCAAAGAGATGGCCGCGATCGCGCCCAGGAAGGCAGTCAATATCCCTGTTATCTGGTCGAGCGCGCCCAGGATCTGCTTCTGGCTGATGACCGTGAAGTCCTCCTGCCCGGGCTGGACCTTGTGCTGCGTCGCAAGAACGGTCGAGACTTCGGCCATAGCCGCATCCACAGCATTCTCGTTGGTGGCTGAGATGCTGATGCTCGACACACGCTGCCCCACACCGAAGCCGCGGTTGCCGCCCATCAGGCGCTTCTGCGCGGAGCTAAGCGGGACAAGAGCGCTGCCATCGGCCGAGCCAAAACTCGAGCCACCCTTGGACTCCAGGACGCCGATAACCCGGTAATTGGCCCGATTGAGCTTCACTGTCTGGTTGAGTGGATCCTGGTCGCCAAAGAGAGCAGTCGCCAGACTGGCGCCCAGAACGACAACCTGCGAGACGCCATCGATGTGCGCCTTGCTGATGAATTCGCCATTGGCAACGTTGGCATTGTGGACGATCAGATAATCCGGCGTCACGCCCGTGATGGAGCCAAACGAACTCTGGCTGCCATACTGGATCTGCCCCCCGGAACCGAACACGGGAGAGACAGCGGCCACATTGGGCAGTTGCGCGTCGATGATGGCCTGTGCATCCTGTGACGTCAGCGAGGCCTGGTTATTGCCACCCACGGCAGCCACCCGTGAGTTGGACGAACTCGAGCCGCCAGGGCTGATCGTGATCAGGTTTGACCCGGTGCTCTGAATCTGCGCCGTGACTGACTGCTGCACACCCTGACCAAGCGAGAGCAGTGCGATAACCGCCCCTACCCCGATGATAATGCCCAGCATGGTCAGGAAAGCCCTCATTTTGTTCGAGCTTATGCCGCGCAGGGCGATACGAAAGCTCTCGAAGACACTCATTTGTGTATGACCTCCTGGATGTGCTCATCCGGGAGCGCCGCCAGCACCGCGACGGCATCCCTGGGGTGTTCCACCTTCTCATCAGAAAGCAGCTTGCCGTCACGCATACGAATCACGCGCTGGGTATGGTTGGCAATGTCGGATTCATGGGTGACGAAGACAACCGTGATGCCCTGTTCCCGGTTGAGTTTTTGGAAGATGGCCATGAGCTCTTCACTGGAACGGGTATCCAGGTTGCCTGTCGGCTCATCTGCCAGGATAATGGACGGATTGGTGACCAGGGCGCGAGCAATAGCAACCCGCTGTTGCTGGCCGCCCGAAAGCTCGGTTGGCTTGTGCCCCATGCGGTCAGACAGACCCACCGCGGCCAGGGCGTCCTTAGCCCGCTGGCGACGGTGGTCGCCGCCGCCATAGACCAGAGGCAACTCCACCTGGTCGATCGCCGGGATGCGCGGCAGCAAGTTGAAGGATTGGAACACAAAGCCGATCTTCTTGTTGCGGATTTCGGCCAGCTGATTGTCATTCAGCTTGCTTATTTTGATGCCGTCCATGTAGTACTCGCCCGACGTCGGTGTGTCCAGGCAACCGATGATGTTCATCATCGTGGATTTGCCAGAACCAGACGGCCCCATGATGGATACCAACTCGCCACGCTTGACCTCAAGGTCGATGCCGCGCAGAGCATGGACCTCAACGTCGCCCATTCGGTACACCTTGGTCAGCCCCTCGATTTTGATCGTCACATCAGGATTGATCGCTGGCTTGTCGTTCTTCGCAAAGAGACGCATTGTCTACCTCCCTGGCATTGCCGGAGATCCGCCGCCTATTCTGAGACCACTAAACAGACCACCGCCCGTCGTTGTGTTCGCCGCTGTCGTGGCAGTCGCGATACCGACCATGTCGCCTTCCGTCAGGCCAGAGATGATCTCGGTGTTGGTGTCATTTGAGAGACCCGTCTGTATCTGCTTGGTCACGATCGTGCCATTGGGCTGCGCCACCGCGACTGTCTTTGCGCCACCCAGAACCTTGATGGCACGGTTTTGGACGTAGAGAACGCCGCTGCGCTGCTCCGTGACAATGCTGGCCGTGGACGTCAGGCCTGCGCGCAGGCGAGGATCAACCTGTGTGGGGACAATGTACAACAGGTATGTTACCACACCCGACTGGAGATTGGAGCTGGGGGCAATGGCCGTGACTTTCGCCTGCAGGGTCAGGCCAGACAACGCGTCAAAGGTAATGTTGACCGTCTGACCAATCGCTATCTTGCCGATGTCGGTTTCATCGATATTGGCTTCGATGCGCACGGCGCTCAGGTCAATGAGCGTGATGATTGGAGCCGTGCCGACTTGTTCGCCGAGATTGGCCCCCACACTGGACACAACACCATCAAAGGGAGCGACAATGCTCGCGCCCTGGATATTGGAGCGGGTCTGATCGACCTGAATCTGGGCTGTCTTGACCGAGTTTTCCTGAATCTGCAGATCGGTGGTGGTACTGCCGGCCGTCGCCTTGGCGTAGTTGGCCAGAGCGGACTGGTAGTCCAGCGTAGCCGACTGCAAGGTCTGCGCCTGGGACGTCTGCCCGACATCGCTGCGCCAGGCTACCTTGTCGTAGTCACTCTGCGCCTTTTGCAGCGATAGGGTTGACTTGTCCAGGTTGGTCTTGGCAATCGTGACATCCTGCGACGTCGGGCCGGCCTTAAGTTGCGCCAGCTTCAACTGAGCGTTTTCCAGGGTGATTACATTCTGTCCCAGAGAAAACTCCAGATCGGTCGTATCGATCCTGGCCAGAACCGTGCCAGCCTTGACAACATCACCGACTCTGACGTTCAACTCTTTGAGTTTACCGCCCGACTTGAACGAGAGCTTGACTTGGTTCTGCGGCACCAGTGAGCCGGTCGTGGCTACAGTAGATGCCAAGTTGCCGCGCTGCACGGCCACAAAGCGATAGGTCGTTGCAGCCGCGACGGGCTTTGCTTTCACGTACTGATTATACCCCGTGTATCCGCCTGCAACAGCGGCGCCAAAGACAGCAACTATGACGGCGAGTCGTATGACAAGACCCACCAGCCCCAGAATGATCTTTTTGATATCCACGCTCAACACCCTCCTGAAAATAGTCCCCGGCCAAGATACTCACTGCACACAGTGCAGCAAGATACTGTAGATTTGTTTCTCCGCCGGGGCCTTGCATTCGCTAACTGGCTGGTTGGGCGGGCAGACCACATCGGGAGATAGATTCCAACTGGCGCTGAACAGGCACATCGACCTATCCTTACGGAAAGCCGTTGCCGTGCCCGTTGGCCCATCCGCCGTGTAACCGCTGTCTTCCTGCCAGGATTGAGCGGTCATGAAAGCACGCACACGATCAGCCACTGCTTGCGGGCTGACAAATTGCACTGCCGTCCCAGATGCTGTAATCTGGCAACCCGTGCCGACGTTGCCGGCAATCTGATCTTGAAACGGTGTCTGCTCCGTCGTCACTGGAGCGCCCAGTTGCTTGAGACTGTTGGCCAGGCCGTCACACTGCTGCGGGCTGAGCGGCTGCAAGTCGGTGCGAACCTCACGCGCCGTCACAGGTATGGTTGGTTCAGCATCTGGGGACGTGCCCAGAAACCCATCACATGCGGCTGTCAGAAGAGCGATGACCACCAGTCCCACCGTTGAGAGAGTCGCCATTGGTCTGTTCACGACACTCATCCTGTCTGTCAAGACGCCTTCCTCACTGGTGATGGATCTCGGGGCAGGAATCTAAACGTCAACGTCGTCCAGAGACCAGCCCGCCGTACCGCCGCCACGCGTCCAAAGCACAGCGCCAAATCCTAACACAGCGCTGCCCCCGGCCACCAGCCAACCGATGTATGGTATGATGCTACCCAGAAAGAGAACCAGAATGCCAACGCTCAGGCGCAACACAGGACCGCCTTGATCTACCCGCAAGGAACGACACAGCCCTGATCCCACAGCCAGACTGACGGCGACAAGGCCAAAAGCCGTTGCCAGATAGAGCCCCAGCCCGAGGACAATCGCCAGCGGCCAACCGACCACGTTGATGAAGATCAAGAAACTCAGCAGGCCAGCTCCCAAATAACCCATAAGTCCAAGGACAAACGTGAGCAGGCGCTGCCCGCAGCCGTTGCTGACAACCTGCGCCATAACACCGACCCGGCGCGGAGCCAGGAACAGGGCAATAACAGACATAATGAGCAGCGAGACAAACGAGCCGAGCTGCCAGAGCATGCCGGGCAGTCCTTCGCGGTGCAGGCCAAAAGGCCGCAACCCGAAGAACGAGCCAGGCGCTCGCTCTGCGGGGGCCAGCAGGATGCCGCCCAGCGGACGGGCAAGCGGTGGGCGCACCGTGAGAACCGGCCCGATATGCGTGATCCCCCGCGCTGGCAGCCACACCGACACCAGGTAGAAGATAGCAACACTGCTAACAATAAGAGCAAGCACAAACATCAGCGATCGTCTGTTCATCATTTCACCGGCATAACATGGGACGCAGCCTCATCGTGTCGCGTTGGACATAGCATCGTGAGGCGTCGCGCCCGATCTATTCATCCCCTCAGTATCGTTCGGCGCCTGACCATGGCGCCAAGAGCTGGCGGTCTGGCAACTACCTGTGCCATCATGGCAAAGACAGCCACGATGACAAGGGACACTCCCAACAGCAACTCAGCGCCCACGCTCCAGGCAAACAACGATGTTGCCTGCAACAGTGAGCCCAAATCCGTCAAATCAATCAGCGCGGCCCATTCAGCGATCGCTCCAGCTAAGTTGAGCAGAGACAGGCCATGCACAGCAACCGTTTGGTACGCCAACACGAGCAGGCCAAGCAGCCCGGCCAGAGGCGCCCACGACCGGCCAAGCAGCCCTCGCCACGCCGCCTGCCGGGCGGGTTCCGTCTGGCGGACAGGCACATGCTGCATCACGCCAGCCACGAAGCTGCGTGGCGCTCGCTCGAGCGGCAGGCGCTCAACCAGGCTCGTGATGCGCTCAAGGTCTACGGCAAAGCCCCGGCACTCCGCGCAGCCGGCCAGATGGGTTGTCAGCATCGCTTGCTCTGCCGCCGCCAGTCTATCGCCGTCCAGACGCCGCTGTATGAGATCGCGAGCTCTGTCACATTCTGCTTTCATGTCCTCTTCCCGTCAATTCACCAGAGCAACACGGCGCCAGGTCTTGTCACGTGCGCCGGCCACTACCTGCTGTTCATTGCTCTCTGCTTGCCGCCAGCCTCTCTCGCAACATCGCTCGCCCTCGATGCAGATGAGTTCGCACCGTGTTGATTGGCAGATCAAGCATTGTCGCAATGTCCTCGTATGAACGGTCTTCGAGGTGGTAAAGAATCACCACAGCCCGGTACATGGGCGGCAGGCTGAGGATCGCCTGTTGCACCGTTGCCTGCACCTGGCGCCGCTCAACGACATCATCGACCGCTGCCGTGGTGTCAGCCGCCTCGTTCTCATCGATTGGCTCAACAGCGGGGTTGTTCTGCCGCCGCTGGCTGAGACAGACGTTGACAGCAATGCGATAGAGCCATGCACCGAAGGGATTACCCGGCTTGAAGCTCGCCAGCCCACGATAGGCGCGCAGGAAAGCGTCCTGCGCCATATCCTCGGCCTCGGTGCGGTTGCCGGTCATGCGATAGGCCAGATTGAAGATACGATCAGCATAGCGACTGACCAATTCACTGAAAGCATCACGATCTGTCAGCGCTCGCTGCGCCAGAGCCTCGTCTGAATCTACGGCTCGCCGCATGACTCTCTGCTCCACCGTTCCATACGGTACTACTACAGGGGACATGCAATAGTTTCACGACTTTTTCGATCAGAGTTCCGAACTTTCCAAAAAGTTCGGAACTCTGATCGAAAAGAGCCATTCTAGAGCATCGAAGGCAGAAGAGCGTAGAAGAGGGTAGACTGGACAACATCAGCCAGCGCGACCTGGTCGTTGACTGTGTGCGCGTAGATTTCATTGCCCGGCCCGAAGCCGATGCTGGGGATGCCCGCTTTGCCCTGCCAGTAGACGCCATTGGTCGAGAAGTTCCACTTGCCGAGCTTTGGCTCGCTGCCATAGGCAGCGCGGTAGGCCGCCTGGCCAGCCTGCACCAACGCATGGTCAGCCGCCAACGCCCAGGCCGGGTAATACTCCTCGACCGGGAAGACATAGCCGGTATAACTGGGACGGTCGTAGAAGAGGATGCTGGCAATCGCCTGATCGGCGCCGGGCAGCCCCCTGATCTGCTCCAGGGCGACCTCTTTGCTCTCGCCGAAGGTGAGACGGCGATCGATGTAGATCGTGCACTCATCAGGTACGGCGTTGAGAGAGGGCGTCTGGCATTCGATCTTGGTCACGACGGCGCCGCCTTTGCCCAGGAAGGGATCATCGGCCAGCCGATCCTGCATGTCGCGCACGCCGGCGATGATGGGGAGCATCTTGTAGACAGCATTGTCGCCCAACTGGAAGGACGCAGCATGCGCCGATCGCCCCTTGGCGACCACCTTCATCTGCAAGCGCCCGCGCTGGCCGCGGTAGATGTTCATGTTGGTTGGCTCGCCGATCACAACGTAGTCGGGCCGGACACCATCCACCTCGACCAGCGACTGGGGGGCGATGCCCTCACAGGCTTCTTCCATATTGCCGAAGTAGTAGAGCGTCCAATCGTCAGCCAGGCCCAGAGCCTTGAGAATCGCCAGAGCATAGATCATCCCGGGCGTGGAGCCCTTCTCATCGCAGGCGCCACGGGCATAGAGGATGCCATTCTCCACCTTGCCTTTGAAGGGATCCCACTGCCAGGCCGCCGGGTCGCCAATGCCGACGTGATCGATGTGGCTGTCATAGAGCAGAACGCGCTTGCCGCTGCCGATGCGGCCCACGACGTTACCCATGCGATCGAAGCGTACATCGTCGAAATGCAGTCGTTTCATCTCAGCGGCGATGCGTTGGGCAACGTCCTTGATCTCCCCATCAGGGCTGGGGATCGCCACAATGTCGCGCAGGAAACGCACGATGTCGTCGCTGTGCTGTGCGACGCGCGCCTGGATCGTCGAGTTGAGGCCTTTCATCTCTCATTTACTCCCTTATGTTACTTGCGCAGGGATAGTATAGCACAGCGTCCAGAGTGGTGCAATTGACCGCTTTTGTGTTATAATACGATCACGATGACTGAGTGGTAGTAGAGTAACCTAGAGCGTTTCCAAGGGGGTACGGACTATGGATATCATCCTGAGCGTTGTCCTTGGCGTCGTCGTTGTGGGAAGTGCACTGTTTGCTGTTTTTGAATATCGTATTCGTCAGCCGGACGTGCTGGTGCTCTATGAATCCAAAGGTCGAATTGGCGTTCGAAAAGGCATGATCTATCCACGCCACTTCAGCCTTCCATTCAAACGCACAACGTGCCCGATCCATTTGACCGTCGATGCAACCGCGGCCGGGAATTTGGGGGTACGCGTCAAGCTCGTTGGCTCCCTGGCGCCCTCGCTAGAACACATTCAGGCACTGATCCGCGTCGGCGGATGGGATAGAGAGGCAGTCGCTCGCGCCGCCAATGAAGCTCAGGTTCTGCTCGAGGGACTGATCAAGGAATCCACAGAGCACTCCGAAATCCACGCGCTTTCCTCAACCGGTATTCTGAACTACGTGAATGAACGAGCGACCCTTATTAAGGAACGCTTTGGCCTTGAATTGATTTCCCTTGCCGTCCAATCGTTGGAACCGACGGACCCAGAGGTTGCCGATGCTCTCCGCCAGCAAGAACAAGCGCGCCTGCTCGAACAAACAGAGCGGCTGAACAATCAGGCGCGCGTCGCAGCAGCGAAGGCGAAATACCGGGCCGACCAAGAAATCGCAGAAATGGAACACACTCTCGAGTTGAAAGAAGCTGAGCTGAGCAAGATTCTGCTGGAAAGAGAATCGGCGCTGGCCCATCAGCGCCTTGAGGACGAGTTGGTACGTAATCGCATGCGTCTCGCATTCGAGAGAGAAGAACTGGAGCTTCTCAAGAGCAATCCGGAATTGCTGATACTGACGCCACAAGCTGCCCGCCTGGCCGAAGCGAGCCAAAGCCTCAAGAGCGCTCGCACCGTGATCTCTTTGGCCCCACAAGGCCTTGCACAGGGCTCAGACCTGCTCGGTCTGCTCCAAGACCTGCTGCAGAAGGCTCTGGAAGCGAAGAAAGAGGCCTAGGTAGATGCGGATGACTCACGAGCTCACAGACACGAAGAACGCCCGCTTGAGCGCGCAACCAACGATGTCTCAGCCTGGTCCATTGGCCGCCTTTCGCTTGAAACCGATCAGGGCTGCGCGCGTTTCGGAGATCAGTGAAACGACGGCAGCGGCGCCGATTCCTCGTGAGGAGCGCGTCAATTTCCACATAGGCAACCCGCTGCAGGATTCACGACTATCTTCAGCCTTTCTGCGCATTGCGCTCGGCATAGACGTCCATAGGGAAGACCTGCGCGACACAGAACCCGATGCGATCCTGGAGCATCTGGGGTGGGAAACGTCCGATAAGCCGCGGCTCGAGTTCCTCATCCGAACGATACAGAAGAGCTCGCCATACATGCCTCGCGGAGGATACCTTCGCGAAACCCCCCATGCTCTCGTCAAATCGTTCTGCTCGTGGTTAGAGCAGCAACAGGAACCGTTACACTACGAGACCGGAGAAAAGTCCGGAAGACGCGAGATCATCCTTGCATCGGGTGGTATCCAGGAAACGCTGCGTCTCATGCTGTTCGCCCTATCGTCTTACCTGGAGGTTACGCCCGCTCGCATCCTGTGCTACCGTTGCGAGCTTCTGCCGCCGTTGCAGGCAATCCCCAATCTCCTTTTCCAAACGCTCGATGACGATGAACGGGCCGCGCGCGAACAGATCGCGCAATTCCCGGGTCACCCTGACGTCCCCACGTTCTTGCTCATTGGCGGCCCGTTGGGGGAAGAAACGCGACGCAAGTTGCGCCTGCTCAGTACTGAGCGACCACTGTTCTTCATCGAGGCGAACAACGCGCCCAACCATCTTTCTCTCGCGCGCGAAGCGAAACTGGTCCAACGCGTCATCCGGTTATTGACGCCGGCAATATTTGCGCCTCGGTTGCACACGCTCTCCCCGGTATTCATAGCTGGAAACGCCGACATCCTGAGCGTGATCGAGAACGTTCATTTTAGCCTCAAAGGGACACCCTCCGCCTCCGAGGTCGAGTTCCTGACCTTTCTTCTTGAACAAGGACTGACCCACCTTCCGGCCGACGCTCCTGCAGAGATCCCTCATATCAGGCCCTCCTTTGAGGGACTGGCGCTAGGCGTCACTGCCGAAACCGCACTGCCACGACTGGTCGAACGGGTAGAAGAGCATCTCGATCAAATGTTGAACGATCACGCGCAGTCGTTGGCGCATTCGTTAACGACGCTGGAAAACAAGGCCGCCGTACTCACCCAGCGCATCGAGAAAACGTGGAAAGCCGGCATTTTTGATGAATTCGCTGTCGTTGAGGCCAAAGACCTGCTCGATCTACTGGTCCAGAACGTCCACAATCCAGCGTGGTGTCAGGCGCTTCAACGTAGCTTTCTCAGCGCTTTTGTAAAACATCAG
>CAYOEZ010000068.1:0-20493 GCA_964402955.1 uncultured Ktedonobacterales bacterium
AATCTGTTCAAGTCGTTTCTCTACGAAGAGGCCATTGAGCGGCAACAGACTTTGGTGCTCTTGATCGACGAGGCCCAGACGCTACGATTCCCGCTGCTGGAGATGCTTCGGCAGGTCGTGAACTACGAGAGCAACGACCAGAAGTTCATGCAGGTTGTCCTCTTTGCCCAAGAAGAATTCCGGGCAACCTTACGCCGAGCACACAATCTGGAGAACCGCGTCGTGATGTCTTCCACACTTGAGAACCTGAGTCTGGCAGACACCCAGGCGATGCTGCGCTTTCGCTGGCAAGTGGCCGGCGGCTCAGAGTTCCCCTTCGCTGACGATGCCGTTCAGGCCATCTATGAAGCCACGCAAGGAGTTCCACGGTCGGAAGTGATCCTAGCTGACAACGCGCTTCTGGCCGCTGCCTTGCGCAAGGCCGACGTAATCAGGCCCGAACTCGTGTGGCAAGTTGTACGCGATCGAGGGCTTGACGACATGGTTGAGAAGCAAGAGACGCCTAAGGAGGAGGCCACATGAGCGAGATGGTACCCAACCCCTACTCTGGACTTGACCAACTAATTGCTAAGCCGACTAGAGCGGAGGCAGCGCCGATTGCCGCACAAAAAGCTGAGGAGGCGGAACAAGACCAGAGTGCTACAACCACGCCCAACGGCCAGGCCGAGACGCTGGAGAAGAAATCTGTGCATCCCGCTCCTGCCGCCAACCTCGTGTGCGAGCTTGAACCCAATCCGCCAAACACGCCAAACCTGTACCGCAAGCAGACCATCAACTTCGGCCCCGACGACTTGGGGGCTGTACAGAAGATGCAAGAAGCTCTGCGCAACGCGTATGACCTGGAGGTCAGTAAGCAAGACATCGTGCGAGCATCTGTCGAGTTTCTGCTCAAGGACCATGAATTGCACAAAGAGAACAGTTATCTCGTACGCAAGTTTGTAAGGAGGTAGTCACCCTGCCCTGACCACTATGGATGTGAACGCCCATTTCAACAGCCAGTTTGTGATGGTTGACTTTGAGCTCCTGGACAATCCGGAGTTCATGCGTTTCGTGGGCACGACAGCGTTCGCCGTCTACCTCGTCCTGCGCCGCTATGTGTGGCGCAGCGAGGAACGCCAGCACTCGGCCGGCCTCCATGACCTCTACGCGCAAGGCCTACTCTCCTCCTCCGTGTCAGTCTCGACGCTCGCTGACAAGGTTGGCGTGTCTGAGCGCAGCATTAAGGAAGCCACGACTCGACTTGAGCGCCTGACCATTGTCCAATCGCGGGCGACAGGCCGGGAGAAGATCTACGTGCTGGGGGAGTGGGTCGACATCAGTCAGGAGAAGGACGGCAGCGTGCGCAAGGAGTGGTTCTACCTGGAGAGGGTGTTCGCTGGCAGAAGTGCAGAAATCTTCACCGCAGACGTGCAGCCCGCCCAGGCGGCGGAGAGAGGTGAAGAAACTAGCCCGACAGCGGTGCAGGAAGTTGCCACTACTAATAGAGAAGAGAATAAAGAAGGCGTTAACGCGTTAGAAACGCAAAAAAAGGATCCTGAGCATGTGCGATATGTAGTCGATGAGATCCTTAAGGTCTGCGGAGACGAGAAGAGTCGGGGCTACTACACCCGGCTGGCCGGCCGGCTGCCCGACCACCTGATTTTCAGGGGTCTCGCGGAGATTCGGCAAGATCCGGCCATTCGCAATCGCGGAGCAGTGCTGACATCGAAGCTCAAATCCCTCCTGTGATGCAGTGTTCTTCGTTATACGAAAAGATGTGGTAAAGAGGCCGGACACAGCCTTACATCTTTCCCGAGCAACCTGACCGCTGCCGACCTGCAAGCTGCATCGCCAGTCGGACTCCAAACCTTCTGTTGACTCACCCTATGTATGAATGACCGTGCGCCGCTCTCGACATGCCGTAATGTACACACCCTTGTGGCCTCTGGACGCATGTTACCATCCCGTTAGCATCGGGCCGCACGGAGGTCACCTGAGACTCCAGGCGAAGAGAAGCTCGCCTCACCGCCGGCAGCGCAGCTATCATCCCACCCGTCGCGGCATCGGCCTTGACTGAATCTTCAAGTGCCTCTGCCCCCGTCGCCTTGCCAGCTCTCCTTGTTCTTTCGTAGCTGCGGGGCCGCTCGGGCCGCTCAGAAAGCATTCGCCCCACGTCTTGACACCCCACGGGGCCTTAGGGAGTCGGCGAGTTCGCCATAGGCGGGCTACTTTATCTGTATCTTAAGTCTACACGCCGGGTAGAGGGAATAGCCTGCAACCGGGGGCACAGGTCAATCATCTCACTCGTAATCAGGAACCGTCTGTCACCACGCAAGCTAGCACCATCGGATCTATCCTTCAGCAGAGATCCTTCCAGGAAGAGGACGATGAAGACCGTGCCAGCCGCTGACAACGAGCTCGCCGAACATATGTTGTGGTAGTCCTTCTTGACAAGCATTCGCTCCAGCTCTTCTGCAGATGGTCTGGGATGGCAGGCAGCAAGGTACTCGTCAACAGTAATGGCGAGCCGTCTTCTATCACCTGGCATCTGCTCACGTGCCAGATTCCGCTCAAGAACCTCAAGGATGAGATTCAATCGCGCATAGGCTTCGTAGTCCTCGGCAGGAGGCCGGGCACTGTCTGGCTCAGCCTCCGCCAGTCTAGCGAGCAAATCATCTGCCAATTCAACAGTAGCCCGGATGCGGCTAGCAAGGCGAGCCCTTGTCCAAGAGAGCCATCGTGACTTGTACGCAAGAGGTCTGGAGATCGCAGACGCAGCTGCCTGCATTTCGGTCTTGACCTGTAGCTCGAAGTATATGCTCTCCAGCATTGGGTCCTCGCGGCCCGCTTCTGGCCTAAGTTTCAGGATGAAGTGCCGGTCATCGTAGATAAACTCTTCTGGCTTCTTCGTTCGGGGCGGTACCGTCTTGACAACATGGAAGAGCCGCGCCACCTCCTCTTCCACATAAGGGAAGAAGGTAGCATTGGGAACGATTATGGTTGCTGCGAAGAGGTCCTCTATGTCGCGAAATGGCTGCTCTACGCCATCCTTCTCAATCTTGGCGAGCACACTCTCCACTGGCTTAATCCGGCAGTCATATCGTCCACTGACAGATTTCGCAATTCCGCCCAAGAGGAGACTAGCCCTCTCGTCCAGAGCGCCCAATCTATCGGAGATCTGGTTATACGCGAGTTGAAGTTCGCTGGGTACTGTCATCTGCGGATAATGTACCTGATCAGTATATCCATGCGGCGTCTTCTGTTCGGTTGCTTTGTTGTTCCTGCGCGCACAGCTTGGGAGTAGGCGAATGCCTCATCATCGGCATAGACTTGGACATCGCGGTCAGGTACTGCGTCTACTCTTGCCCCGAATGCGCGGAGCTGCACCGCTGTCTGATCGATGTCGATTACTTCAGGGTTGTCAGAGTACTGTAGCAACGTGGACCACAGACTGTAGAAGTCTGCCCGATTCTGGAAACGGGTCTCGGTCACTGTATCCCGGAGATTCAGGATCATTGACTTTACAGAATCAAACCGCTGGAGATGCTGGCCACGATTTGGGATTTCCTCGTCGCACTCTGAGTAGATTTCATCCAGGGGATCTCCCTCTTGAATCCCACGCATGGTAAGGACAAACAGGACAGAAACATACTCAACATCCTTCATACGACGCATGTCGGCTTGGCCAATAAGCCCCAACTCGGCCCACAGAGGCTGCTCTGCCAGCGACTCCATGAGTGTGATGAATGCACCGCCGTATTTGGCATGACGAAGCTCCTGCTCGTTCAGGCGCTGGACATTGCGGTTAAAGCGGTCGAAGATCTCGGTCACCTCTTCTGGGTCGATTTCATTAAGGAACTCCACTGGTAGATAGTAGCCGAAGAACTTCCTCTGGATCATGGGATCAAGTTGGCTGAAATACTTCCCCGCCAGATCGGGAGGGCTATATTTCTCTTTTGAGACAGGAATCTTGTCTTCGAGGAACTCAACCAACGCCAAGAGGCGCTGCTTGCCATCCACCACATGATAGGTGCTCGCGCCACTCGCCTGTACCTCAACGTTGATGAAGATAGGGGGCACAGGGTAGTTCTTGAGGATCGAGTCAATGAAGAACTGCTTGAACTGCCGATTCCAGACACTTCTTCTCTGGTATGGCGGATCAAGATCAAGTTGCCGGGATCTATGCATGTCGAGCACCCATGCGACCGATTGAATGGTAGATCGCCTCTCAGTAGGCATCAGAGATCTCCCTTGTTTCCAAATGAACAATGTATCCTCACTGGGCATGCACCGCACTGCGGCTTTCTGGGGCTACATACCAGAGCACACAAATCCAGCACAGCCAGATTGTACGGCCTCGACCGTCCCGCCGGCACCAGCCCGTCCGCCAATTCCACAAGAGGCCGCTTGCGCGCTGGATTCGCGGGCAGCTTCCCTTCGATTCCGTAGAGCCTATGTAGAAACCGCGCAACGTTGGTGTCCACCACGGCCAGATCAGCCCCGTAGGCGAAGCTCAGGATCGCCCGCGCGCTATACTCCCCGATCCCCGGTAACTGCATGAGCCCAGAAAGGCTTTCTGGGATCTGGCCGCTGCACTGCTTGACCAAATGCTGTGCCAGTTGCACTAGTTCCCTTGAGCGGTAAGTCAGCCCCAATGGCCGCAAGAGGACTTCCAAATCGTCGACGGCCGCTTGACTCAAGTCCACAAGCGCTGGATAAGCGGCCAGCAGCGCGTCATATGCCCTGACAACGACCTCCTTCGCCGCTGTCTGCTGCAGCAGTTTCTCAGACACCATGATTGCATATGCGTCGCGTCGCATTCGCCAAGGGAACTCCCGCCCGTGCTCAGCAAACCAGCCCAGCAGGCTCTCCCGAAAGGCAACGAGTTCATCACCCTTGAGTTCTGGCGCAGCCACCTACTCCTCACTCCTCTGGCAGGCGCAACTGCTCGCTTGAGGGTACCCGAGCAGAAGGATCTCCAGCCAGAAACAGGCTCACTGCTTTCGCCAGCGCGCTTGCCAGCGGCGGAGGCACAGCGTCGCAGACCTGGCGCACCTGGTCGCTGAGCGTCCCCACGAGCACGTACTCCTTAGGGAAACCCTGCAAGAGCATGGCCTCATAGACGCTCAGCCTCCGGCTCCCTGACGGGTGGATGTGGATTTCACGGTGACCATAGGCTACAGTCCAGCTCGGTTTATCCCACGACAGGACCCGGAACGACCTACCTTTGCCTTGTGGCTCCAGCAATGAGCCGTCGTGGAATCGCTTCGACTTCGGTTGCATCGTCCAGTGGTTGGGGTGAACGGGGATATCCTGCCATCGCAGGCCCCGCCTGAAGAAAGCTGGGGCGTCGAGCCCCTTTATCATGTCCTCAACTGTAAGCGGCGAGCTGCGCGATGCCTTCGGGAAAACATAGTCCCAACCTGCATACTTCCTCTTGTTCCAACCAACCACAAACACTCGCGGGCGCTTCTGTGCAACACCGTAGTACTGGGCATCCATCAAGCCCTCAAAGATGTTGAATCCCGCGTCGTCGAACAGCCCTTTGAAGCGTTCAAAATCCCGGCGATGCTTGGCAAACGTGATCCCGCGCACATTCTCGAAAACGAAGAAATCGAGATCGTATGCGGCATTGAGATCCTTCAGAATCAGCGCGTATCTGGCTGGAAGCTCGCGCCACAGCCCGCTCTGATGGTTGTTGGTGACGTTGCCGCTGGAGAAATGCTGGCAAGGTGGCCCACCGATCACACCGCGCGGGACCATCCCCGGCCGCTTCGCCTGCAACAATAAGCTAATGTCGCTACCGTCCAATTCAGCCAGGTCTGCAACATGCGCAATACCGTCGCCATGGTTGCGACTATACGAGTCTACCGCCGTAGCGTTGATGTCCACGGCCAGCAGCGTCTCAAACCCCTCTCTGGCAAAACCGAGATCCAGCCCTCCGCACCCGCAGAACAGACTGATGATTGGTATGCGCTCGGATAAAGGCATTCCAGCAATCCACCCCCATTGGATGTCAAGACTCAGAGCATGCTGCCCGGTACGCTAGTTTCCATCAACAGCGAAATAGCCAGGAACGGTGCCCTCGAAATCCCCAACGACGGCTGCCCGGTCCAGAAACCGGTTGAATTCCTCACACGCCGTCTCTGGTACCAAAGCGCAGTTGTGGCAGGCAGCCAAGTTGCACGAGTCGGGCCCCTGCCCGGTCCTGTTTCCCATCTCCATGCATACAGGATCAGCCGAGCACCAGCCTGCCGCCTCCAGCGCGCGAGCCAGCACCGGTTCCAGATAGCCGGGCTTACCCATTCGCACAAGGCCCCCCATCGTTCCTTCCGAATCCCCATCGGCGGTATAGATAAGAACACTTGCCATGGGCGCCTCAGCGTTCTCTGAGACATAGAGACGCTCCCGAAGTGCAGCCGAGCTGTAGCCACACTCAAATGTTAGCCGGTTCATCAGCAAGTGAGCCGTTGTATGTAGCAGCACGAAGCGCGGCGAGATGGTGCGCTCGCGCCAACTGCGTTTCGCCCGGAGACCGGCATAGGTGTTAGCCAGACGGGTGATTCTCTTGCCGACCGCGTCCTGAGCCTCCCACCGCCGCAGTCTCTCCTCACTGAACTGTAGCAGGATGCCCTCACCATGAACGGTACAAGCAGGCAGCCACGCCGCGTTCGCAGGTGGCTGATTGCGCCAGAGCATCTTGCCCAACTTCTCAATCGGTTGGTCAGTCCCAGGCAGAATGCGGGTGAAACCAGCCAGCACGCGAGTCTCACGCAGCGTGTCCACCAGCATGATGCGCGAAAAGTGCCCTTGCACAATGCTACCGTAGTCGCCGGGCGCAGCACATCGGATCATCAGCTCCTTCTCTGCCCGCTCACGCAGCAGAACCGCCAGCTCCTCTCGCCGGAACGCAGTCTCGATGCTGTCGCCCGCCACTGCAGCACCGCCCTCTGGGGTTGTGGTGCCACTGGTGCCGAGCACAATCTCAAGTGCCGCCAAAATCTGCTGGTCGTTGTAGGGAGTGAGAAGCATTTCCTGGTGCGTCCGGATTGATTGCAGGATCTGTCGTCGCTGCAATCCCGCGTCTGCCGCCACGCTGATGTTCGTTGACAAGGGAGGCCGTTCCATCTCCGCCACCAGCTCTCGCTCAATCGCACTATGACCGCGAGGCAGATAGATGGAACTTCTGACCTGAGCATAGTAGACATTGGAGGCGTTGCGCAGCGACCCGCGTAGTGGACGGCCGCACGGCTCTGCGGCGCCTGAACCAAGCCACGGCATTCGCCCCTGGCACAAGTACTCCGCTCCTTCGGCCAGGTGGCTGCTCAAGTGGGTCATAGCCCCACCCGGATCTGCACCCGTGATCAGCCCAAGCGTGCGCTCTTCACCGCACTCGCATTTCACCTTTTGGCCGCTCAAGGACGCGCTCCCTGTGGCCATCAGGCGCATCGGCCTGTCGCACAATGGTCGCAGCGAGTGATGCACCCATTCGCGCCACGGGAAGTCCTGGATATGGCCGCGGTCACATAGAGCGACAAACGGCACCTGGAACATGAACCGGGTCTTCTTCTCTGCCTCGCACCGCGGGCACTTCACGCTCCCGCGCTGCACGAGAGGAAACTCCTTCAACAAGTGGCATCTTGGGCAGAAGTGCCATTGCGGGAAGCGCAGAAACGGAACCGTCATTCCTATGTTGCGCTCCTGCGGACCGCCAGTCCTGTAGTCCGGAGGCATCCGGAAGCCGGCGACTCCCAGGAGGTTCTCCAGACGCCACTCGGGCACTCGGAATTCGCTGATCTCGATGTTCCCCTGCCCATCTTCGCGCTGGAACCAGTGATCGAGCCCCGCAGTAATCAGCGAAACGCCTCCCCGCGCTACCACCATTGCGCCGGGGCCGAAAGGAGCGATCAATTGTGCCCGGCGGACGGGACCTCTGGTGTTGCTAGGCATTTGGCGGCTCCTCATCCCTGATGTACAACTGTGTGATCTGCGCCTCGCATTCAGCATCAACAGTGCGCATTGACGTTGGGGTAGGCCATGACAGCGCTCTCGCTTCTTCGTCAGCGTAGGCCCCTGAGGGCCTCAGCAATGGCGTGTCAGCGCCCGGCGCTCCAAAAGATCCCCACTTGGTTCTCTCCCACCGTTTCCATTCGCCAGCCCGTTGGTCGAAGACCGCTTGGAATCGTTGAGCTTCCTCCGGATCGACGGCTTGCACACGGGCCATCAGGATTGAATTGAGGAACGCCACAACTGTGGCAGGGTAAGGATATGGGCTGTTGGCGAGCTCGCGGTTGCCCGCCTGCCGCGCATAGGCCGCCATCACCGCGTGCAGGCCGCGTACGATCGCGGGTGGGGAGAACGGCGTTAAACTTGTCGGCTCCACCTGCGCGTACAATCGCTCGTGGTAGCTACGGAACTTCTCGAAGTGCGATCTGTCGCGCGGCTTGGCCGCACCATACAATGTGACAACCAGACCCGGTTTCTCCCACCACAGCCGCCCCACTCGCCCGGTCACTTGGATGTACTGCGACGTCGTCTTCGGTTGGCCCACGACCGACATCAACGACAAGCGGTCTATGTCAATGCCGACCTCCAGTATGTTGGAAGCGAGGCACACATCTTCGGGATCTCCGCTGCTCGCACAACTGGTCTCCAATCTCTCGATCGCCTGGGGCACTTCTGCGCTTGAAATGCGCCCCGTCAACTCCAAAGGCGCGTCCAAGTGTCTGAACTGGGCGAAGCCCAGCCCCAAACGGTTTCCAAGTACCTTGAGATAGTCAGGAATGTCGCTCTGGAAGAGCGATAGTGTGGTGCCCAGCTCCCGGAGGCTGTTGAAGAAGACGAGCAACGTCCACCATGGATCGCGCTCCTCAGGCGAAGGCAGTTGTGCGGCAGCCTGTAGCAGCACTGTGAATACCCGCACCTGTACGGTCTGCATGGAGCCCAATCCTGGTGCGTGGACGCCAACGTACATTCTGCCGGGCTGGAGCCGCCCAGCGCCATCGCGGGCATAGCTCGCAAAAAACGAGTCACTCGCCTCTAGTCCAGGCGGGGGAAATAGAGCCACGTCATTGCGGCCATAGAGGGCGCGTATCTGCGCTGCGTACCGCCGGATAGTCGCGGTGGAGCTAACGATCTTGGGCGCAACGGGTTCGCCCCCTCTGCGGTCCGTGCACAACTCCTCGATGGCTGGTTCGTACAGGCCCACCATTGAGCCAAGCGGGCCAGCGATGAGATGAAGCTCATCCTGAATGATCAGGCCCGGCGGCGAACAGAAGCGCTTCCCGTCCATATCCAGTCCGAACAGCGCTCTGGCCTCCGGGCGCCATGCCAGCATCGCGAACTTGTCGACGGTGCCGATGACTATGGAAGGCCGAAACTCGTAGATGTCCTCGTCTATGACGTACACGGGAATGGAGTCCCGGAATTCGCAGCGGTTGTCTGGGCACTGATACACAACCGTGTTACCTTGGCGGTGATAACCCACCGCACGGGCAGGGGGTGCCTTCCCCCGGTCCTCGCTTGGCCGCGGCGGCCCCATCTCTGCACCACACCAAGGGCACCGGCCCAACACAAACGGGTTATCCTCCCTGGAGTGCTCCCTCTCCAGCGCGCCCAGAGCCTGTACGGCATCTTGCCGCGTGTTAGGCGTGTTTGCTCCACCAACCCATATCCCGATCGAGAAAGGCGTCTCTCCTAGTTCTGAGACGTACTGCTTGCGCACATGCTCCATGGCGCACGCCAGCCCTGATGCTCGCTGGAACTGCTGGGTCGAGAGCAGGCGCAAGGTGTATCTCATGAGGACATGGACGCCGCAATCCCCGGTGCCCCGTAGCCGTCTCATGAAGAGCGCAAACGCCGCCAGCCCCAGGTAGGCCTCGGTCTTGCCGCCGCCTGTCGGAAACCAGATCAACTCCACCGTCTGGCGGTCGGCTGCATCGCCCTCCACGGCAGAACGTACTGCCATGAGGAGAAAGGCAACTTGGAACGGCCGCCACTTTCCGCGCCTTGGGACCGGTTGCGTTGGGTCCAGATCAGGGTACGGCTCTGTAAAGGCCCATCGCCGCGCTTTCTCGTCATACTTGATGGCTCTGGAGCGAGACCGTGTATGGATTTGCTGCAGCAGGACGGCATGATTCGCCAGCTCAAATGCCCGCCGTGCCTGCGGATTGCCCTGTAGATATGCGAGCCCTGCTTTCATACGGGCCAGACAACGCTCGCACTCGTCAAGATGCCGGGCGGCCGCGCGATGGTGGCGAGATTCAAGCTGTGTCATCTCGATTCGCTTCTTTGCGATCCATGCTGCGTACCTCTCAATCACCTCGCTGAGGGCACCGTCGCCGGCGGCGCCAGGAATGATCCCGGCGAGCGTGGCCATTGGCACCTCAAGCTGGCTGCCGTCTTCTCGCCGGATCTCTGGCGTAATGCTTGCAACCTCGAAGGAAGGCAGACTCTCGGCCGTTAGCTCGCGCACGCGGTTGCTCTGGACCTCCCTCTCCCATCCGGCGGCGCATCCGTGCCCGGTGGCGAACGTCTCCTCTTGACGGTAGAGTAACGCCAGCGACTCCTCCTCGCCAAACTCGCCGGTGTCCTGTCCTGGCGCAGAAGCCCGCTGGCTGGGATAGGGCAGGATGGCAGCATCACCCGCAGAGGATTCCACTCTCACCTTGAAAAAGGCCTGGAATACGCAGGCTTCGTCAAATGGCTCCCGCGCCAGAGTCCGGTTCACAAGGCAGACGGTCAAGAGCCTCTGGCCACGGATGCCGGCATATGGGCGTGAGAAAACCTCGATCCTCAGATCAAGACCCTCTTTGTTCTCTGCCCTGCCCTGTGTTCCCTTGACTTTCCGGCTGGATGGGGAACACAAGCCGTCGCCGGAGAACTCTTCAACAATCGCCACCGGGCGCCGCAACCACCACTGGCGGTTCTTGCCCTCCACCTGTACTTCCAGGCGATCGTAGCGGCCGCATGATGCGTCCACCACCATATTCGCCCCTGGAGGTAGGCTGGCCAGAAAACTGATCCCCATGCTGGACGGGCGGAAGGTGTTGTTGGCTGCCATGTCAAACTCATCTGAGCCGGCGTCATCAGGCAGATTCTCACGTGCCTTTTCCATCTTCTGCCTTTCCGCCTCTGCCAGCACTTCTCTATCCTGCCCCGGCGCCAATGCTGCATCCGGCTCCTCAACGACGGTCTGCCCGGTGGCCGCCAAGCCAGCGTCGCTGGCAGTATCGCCAGCCATAGTAGCAAATGGATAGAGAACACCGATGCCGTACCGGCGGGTGGGCGGATCGCGCTGCAGAATCTCTTCTCCTGATCCCTTCTGCCGCCAGCGTTTGTAGGACTCAGTCGCTTCGCCGAACGTCACCCCCTGGCTGCAATCGAGCTCCTCCCCGGTCGGGGCCGGCCCCACAAGCTCTTCGCACAGCGCTCGCACCATCTGTTTCCGGTTCGCGATGTGGTCTACCATTCGCCCCCCTTCCTCTATGCCTGCTACTGCCGCGCCGGACCATGTAACAGGACTTCCCGCATTTCCTGCCTTACACGTTCATCCACAATGATGGCCAGCCGGTGCAGAGCGCGTGAGATCGCCACATAGAACAGCGATTCCGCATCACCGCCGGTAATGCTATTGGCGTCCGTTACCACGACCGCAGGGGACTCCATCCCCTTGAACGCCCTGATGGAGACATAGCGCACCTGGCCGGGAACGCCTTGACCAAGCGGGCTCAATCTCCCTCTCCACTCGCTCGCCTCCAGAGCAGCCGCCGCACATTCGCTGCCAGCTCGAGGAGAGAGTACGATAATCTCATGCCCGGCAAACCCCTCGGCAAGGAAGCCGTCCAGCACTTTCGCCAAGTGCGCTAACTCCTCAGGGCGACTCCGGTAGTGATACACAGTCGGCTCAACGCCGTCATCAGGCCGCAGCACTCTGCTGTAGTCTGGTGCCAACCCTCCCAGAAGATTCATCAGCGCGGCAATGCGCGGCACGTTCCTGCAGTTGACCCGCAATGAGTACACGGGCGCGCTGCCACCACGATCTCGGAGCACCTGCTGTAAGGAGAGGTTGGCGGCACCATAGACCGCTTGTTTTTCGAAGTCTCCAAATAGACGCCAGCGGCCTGCAGCAAGGCCGCCACGCACGCTCAGATCCAGGAAGTCAAGATACTCGCTGCGCAGGATGTCGGGCGCCTCATCAAGGACGATCTCGTCATAGACGTATTCGCCTGTTTCGTCCGCCAGCAACGCATCCGTAGCCAGGCCAGGTAACGTTGTCTCCCAGAATACTGGGTCTTGCCCTGCCGCCGGAACAGGCGGATAGGCGGCGACTGCCATCATGTGGCCGTGCAGCGTCGAGGTGGTCACTTCTGGCCGCAGGCCTCCAG
This sequence comes from uncultured Ktedonobacterales bacterium, assembly GCA_964402955.1. GTDB lineage: Bacteria > Chloroflexota > DTOL01 > DTOL01 > DAOUCN01 > CAYOEZ01. The sequence goes on from CAYOEZ010000068.1 coordinate 12,366, forward strand.
TTTGCTCTGCCAGCCACTGCCCAAGCAACCGGTTGTAGCAGACAAACAGGACCCGTCTTCTGGTGGCCCGGCTTCGCCGCGCCGCCTCGATGGCCAGCAGCGTTTTCCCAGTTCCCGCCGGGCCCGCAAAGACGACACGCGGGTTGGCCTCCATCGCATCAAGGGCAATGTACTGCTCTTCCGTGTAGCGCTTCACCTCCGTGCTCAACCTAGCAGCATGTGCTCGCGGGGGTTCAAAAAACTCGAAGTCAGGCCGGAGTACCTGCACAATCTCGCCGCACTGCTCCTGCGTGGGCTCGCTGGACGCTGGACGGAACCACTTGGCATCGGGCCGCCCCGCAACAAATGCACGGGCTTCTGCCAGAACACCAAGCACAAGTTGGCTGATCGGGCACCGGCTGAAATCGCGCCCGTCAATCACCTACCAGGGGTGCCATTCGGCAGACTCTGTACTGAACCGGACGTAAGGAAACAGCACCGCGCTCCAGAACAGCACACAGCTAAGTTCGGGCCGGAGCTCCTTAAGCTTCACTCTGATGCTGTGCATACCCTCGGCAGCTTGCCGGAAGGGACTCTTGAGCTCTGGCGCCTGGCCCGTCCCATAGTACCACTGCCCGTTTTCGCAACGGATCTGGCGGTGCGCTTTCACTTCCAGCACCAGCACACCCATTCTGGGCACAAGTATCAGGAAATCTATCTCACCGGAGATCTGCCTGCGGTGCTCGGCAATGTCCAGCGAATGCAGAACAATCCATCCCGCCGTGTGCGGATCCGCTTTCAGGCGCTCGAATAACTCCCGCTCGCCCGGGCTCGGGCATCCAGTGTAAACCGCAGGTGGAATCATTCTTGCCATGGCTACACCACCCCAGTCCCAAACGGGAGATATAGATGGTGTAGCGGCACCATCTCTACCGAGGCAGCAACACCCTCAATACGGAAGGCAGTCAGGCTAACGGCGCTCGTCCCAGGCAAAGCAATGTCCAGCCTCCCATAGCGCTCCAGTTTCCGGAGATCCGCTCTAGCCAACTCCTTGAACAAGCGCCTGCGGATGAGCATGCCCGCCTTCATATGCGCATGCGTGATGAACTCCATTTGACGCCAGTATTCGTCGGCTGCCGCTTCGAGGCCTGTGATACGCATGATAGTCTGGAAATCCGCCCTCGTCTCGGTATGGATGTTCCTCGCCCACATCCAGTTCTTGACGTTCTGTTCATAGGCGCGCTGGCAACCTTCAGCGGCAAGAAGGCGGCATGTGTTCGCAAGGCCCCTCTGCTCCACTACCGCTCGCAGTTTCGCCTTCCACGTGCGCTGGTACGTTCTGGCCTCGCTTGACCGGTCGCCCATGATCTCGTCGGCCACAGGGACAATATAGTCGCCGCCGCCAGCGGTCCTGAGCAGTATGTAGGTTCCCGGCTCGACATCACCTACCTTGACGCGCTTCACCCGGTGTTGGTCGTCCTCGTTAAGGTCGAGAGAGAGTACGCTGGCCTTCTCATCGGTCTCCAGAAACACAGCCATGCCCCCAGCCAAGTAGTAGCCTTGCGCCTCGACCGCGTCTTCCCCGCCTTCGTCCGTCCCCCCGTGGCCGAGTTGCGCAACAGCTTGGGCCAGGTTGGCAACAGGTATCATGTCTTCAGGCCCCAGCACATCGCCCTCGCCAGCCTCCTCGTCCTCATGCACAGCCGTGGTTGTTTCCGCCTTGGGCTGCTTAGGCAAGAGCGATTTCTCGAACAACTGGTGCGCCTCCCACCGGTCTCGAAACCAGCTATAGTTGACGACGTCAATCCGGAGTGCTCGTGGAGCGCTGAAGATGTCCTCAGGGAACCACCGCGGGGGCCCAACAACGACAAGCTGATGAAGGCACCTGCTGCCCCTAACCGAGGCTGGTGCCAGTACCTCAACACCTTTCAGTTTCTGTTGTCCAGCCATCGCCTCTTCAGCCAGAGGGAGCAGCTTGGTGTCTTTGACAAGAACGGCCCGATCCCCCGCGGACGCAGGCACAAGAACATCGGCTGTTTTGTCCAATAGAGGACTTTCGCCGCTCTGGCCAACGGATTCCAGCCAATCAAGCAGCGTATGAGCGTGGGCCGCGTCAACCTGAGTGAACAGGTCTGCGAAATCGTGCAGTTGTGGCCGCAGCCGCTCCACTGCCTCACAGCACATGTCGAGTTGTTGGTCCGCGGATAGTGGGGTGGCACACATCCGGAACCGGTACATACGTGCCGGTCGTAGGAAGGCCTGCCACTGTTCATCGTCGCGCAGGTCCCCGAGTTCGTGCTCCAGTTTGGCAAGACCGGTGCAGTAGGCCCTCAGTGCTGGGTGAACAACAGCGTGGTAACGAATCCGCACCCCCGCCCCGCAGGTGTACACTTGGTCTGCGCCCGCAAGAGAGAAGGCCTTCACCGGAGTTCCTCCTCGAAAACCATCACTTCCAGCCCAGCTGGCACGGGTGGCAATCCCTTCTCTGTCCACTCGTCGCCCGTTCTCCTCTCCACACAGTTCTGGCTAAGCTCCCTCACCGCTTCACAGAATGTGGGCGACGTTCTGTCAAGGACCACCATGCAATGGGGGTTAGGCCATCTGCTGTGCCACTTTATGTATGCCCTACTTCCATCGAAGACGACTACTGCTGGCTCTTCTTTATGCGCGAGAGTCTTGCTGGCTTTTGAACTTACCGGAACGACCTCTGACCTGCAGCCCTCCGAGGGGGACAGGAACAGCCGGACGCGCAGGATATCCTGCAATGTCCCTGAGGAGACGTCCGCGTCCTTCGCGCAAAAGCCAATATGTGTTAGTGCGATCTCATCACGTAGTACCTTCGATTCACCGATCAGTATGCAATCTACGCATCGTTCCATGCTAAATATGCGCGCGTCTGGCCCACCGAGAAGGGCACCTAAGAGCTGGCGTGTCGAAATCTGTTGTCCCTGCTGGTGTGCGGGGAGTGCCACAGAATCCTTTGCCAAAATCTGAATGTTCGCCCATTGGTCCACAGGAACCACGTACTTGAGGCCACCAGAGGTCCCTTTTTCGGTCTGCACTCTCGCTATCAGTTTCCCGTCTTCCTGTTCACATCCCAAGAACACTCCTTTGTAGTGACGATTGCTGCCCCAGTACATTACCGGTGTGCCGCACGGCAAGGAGCTAATCATCTGCAAGTGCTGCATGACATTTGCTGGTCTGAAGGCAGAAGATGCGCGAGCCAGGATTGTGCCAACACAGAGGAAGACGGCAGCATAGGCTCGTGTAGGTACAGCAACTGCTGCCACAGAGCGCTGCCCTGCCTCTCTTCCTGTGCCTACCAGCGCTCCCAGCTTGATGAGGAATTGAGCCCATTCCGGCAAGGGACGCCAGTCGTCATTGCCAACGCCAGACTGGTAACGCAGGCCATCACAGACGCGCGTGACCGATGTGGGGCCACTAGGCGGCCGCGCGTTAGCGGTCCGGTGTCGTGGATTCTGGGGAATCGTGGGAATGGCCGGACCGGGCATGTGAGTTCTCTCCTCGGTCTCGCCTCTATCGTGCGTCGGAACCTACCGCTAAAAGGCCTACTGTGAGTGAAGTCTAAACATGTTTGGCTTTGCCACTAGAAGAAGATATGTGTTATGACGTGGTTTCCCAACCACTATCTGCACATGGGGTCAGTCTTGCCACAATAGTATAGCATATGCTGTGGTATGGTACAAGGAAGCCACGAATATCCAGGAGTATCGTTTCCAGGCAATAGCGGCTTGCGATGTCTCCGAACGTCGCCATACGGAGGCTAGAACAGTGAGAAACGCCGAAGTCGATAGAGGGCCTAGAGCCAATAGCGACATTCCTGCGAAGGTCGAGCTTGGCTGTGTGGGCTGGAGGAATTCGCTCGATTCAGTTTGACATACTCGAGCTTTCGACCAAACGGAGATCTGGTAGTGTCAAGTGTTGTGTGTAAATTCGGGAAGATAGCGTTCCTTCCACGTGCGGTTCTGATGGTTGAAGACAGCAAAGATGATGCGCTCACAGCTGCTATCATTGTTGAAGCAGCTCATCGGCCTGGTGCGACGGCGCACCTCGCGAAATGAGCGCTCAATTGCATTCGTCGTCCGCAACCTGGCCGCCAGAGCCAGCGGCTCGTTGAAGAAGTTCAGCAACTCATCGATGTCTTTCTCGACGCATTCAACAGCCTTGGGGACGAGTGGCTTCCATTTCTCCGACCAGATGCGGTAGCGGTTCTGCGCATTGTCCCTCGACGCGGCCATGTAGACCGTGCGTAGCTGGCTGAGACAGTCCGTGCGATATCTCACCGGCAACCGACCCATCACGTTGCGCAGCTTGTGCACCCAGCAGCGCTGGCGTTTGACCGAGCCATACACCACCTGGAGGGCGTCATGCAGTCCGGTCCCCCCATCGGTGATGATGAGACGCAACGTCTTCTCATCAATGCCACGCCGATAGAGGTTGTTCAAGAAGCCTTCCCATTGCAGACTACTCTCGGATGTGGCAACCTGGAAGTCAAGCAACACGCGTTCTCCCCGGCTCGTGATAGCATACGCTGCCAAGATGACCTTGCGCTGCACTTTGGCCCCGCCCTTGACCTTCAGGACGATGCCATCGAGGAAGATGTACACGATGTCCGTCGGCAACAGCCTGTTGTGGTAGCACCGGACTGCGGCGTCCAAGGTCTTGGTGATCTGGGATACCGTGGCTGGACTCACTGGCTCGCCCACAAGTGGCTCCAGAACCTCGCCCACATGACGCGTACTGAGACCACCGAGAAACGCGTCGCAGATCAGGTCTTCCACCGAGGCTTCGCGCCGGCCAAAACGCGGCAGGATGTGCGACTGGTATGTACCGTCCCGGCTACGCGGAACCCGTAGATGCGCAATCACACCCAGACGTGTCTGGAGACTGCGGAAACGGTAGCCATTGCGGTAGTCAACACGATCGGGATTCCGTTGATAGGCAGCGGCTTGAATCTGCTCCAGGAGTTCAGACTCAAGGCTATCTTCAAGGAACGTTTTCATGGTGCTGCGCATAGTGTCGTGCAGATCGTCCCACCACTGCTCAGCGCTCTTGACCTCCTGCCAGCGCTCTGCTACACTACGGTCTGTTAGGGCCTTTGGTACTGACACAGGCGTACCCTCCTTTTTGAGTTGACCGCTCTACAAGGAAGGATACGCCTCTTCTGTTTTCCCGTCAAGGCATTTTACACACTCTATGATACACTACCCGGAGATCTGGTGATATTGACACAGAGCGCTTACATCGTGTAGTATGTCAACAGTAGAACATAGGGGACAACATACTGGCGCCTTTCCGATACCAGCAAACAGGACATGCTACTTGGCATGCGCGCCGGAGTGATACGGCACTACCTCTCATACGCTGGCCAAGTAGCGGGTTTTCGGTTCGCCATTACCGCAGAACACTCGTTGTGTAGTAACCAGGCGTAGAAAAAGGAGGCGTCTCGTGGCAAATAAAGGGCTTGACCCTAGCAATGGGCAAGAGAGCCCAGCAACTGCTGAATTGGTGGCAGTCTGCAAATCGCTTGTTCAGGAAGTGAATGGAATGACGGAAGACACTGAGGCTGAAGAGTGGATCAAGGGAGTTTTGAAGCCACTGGCAGCACGCGCCGGGCGAGCCGTGGCCAGAGTCGAAACGGGAGGCAAGACCTACCCGATGCGTTTCGACTTGCTGGAGGCCGCTCAGGCAGTACTGGCTATTGTAGGTGATGAGGATTTGCCGGACAACGGTGAGTTGAGCGGTGCAGCAGTTATTGACATGCTGCGCGCTGCGGTCGAGCAAGAAGCGCAAGAACGATAGAAACCTGAGCGGGATCACATGCCAGACGATCCACTGACCGGCTTAAGGGACCTGATTCTTGAAGGCGAACGGAGCGTTATCTCTACGTTCCAGAATGAGCGCCGTCTGGATCTGGTAGAGCTGGCGCGGGCAATGGACTTTTTTTTTGTTGGATACAACTTCAACGCAGATTGGGCGAAATCCGAAGAATCTGGGAGCCATGCGCAACTGGTGGCATATGGCCTACACAAGGCGCTTTATCTTCTCCTTGATGAGTCAACCAAGCATGAGGGTGCCCCCTTGTTCCGTTCCACCCCAGAGTCGCAAAAGTGGGCTGACTCAATGCTTGCATTTTGCGGCAAATTGGGCTATTGCGAGTATCTCCTTGAACTCCAGCGGGTGGGTCTCATAGAGATAACGAGGGTTGCACCAGACAAATACCATGCTCGACCTATCACGACACCGTACGGGGTTGAGTCCTTCGAGAGAGAGAATCTCGCTTGGACGCGTAATCTTATCGAAACGATGAATCAGGGACGTGCAAACTACCTGAAGGCGCACAGCCGGGCGATCAAGGATATGATGTTCGCACGGGTAGACGCGTGGATGACCCACTATATTGAGTACACGACGAGCCCTGAAATCGATGCCTTCTACCAGGCACAAGGCTTGATGAGCGCCCAAATAATGTTGGGCAGTGACAGTTTTCCGCGAGAAGCCAAGTTCGGTGGTCAGGAGTTCGGTCTGTACTGCGCAGTGATCGCCACTCTTGTTGGTTGGTCTGAGAAGCATCTCGGGTTTTGCTTTGAGCTCTTGAAGAAACACCCTTGTTTGGAACCACGGAACATATTAACTATCACGGTGTCCTTGGAAGATGAGAGAGAATGGCTTTCCGCTGCCTTGGAAGTCGACCGCTCCGTAGCCCAGCAAGTCATAGACGTTGTGACACTGACACTCGAGAACAAGAAGGAACACTGTTCCGTTCCAGGCAATCTCATTACGCCAGTATTCATCGAGATAGGCGAAAACAAGCTCCTTCAACCAATCTGGTCCAGTCTGAGTGAGCCCTTTGTATTCCTGCTTCGTGAGTTGCGGCGTCGTTATCGCTCAGACTGGGACAATGCTGTTAACGGGCGTGAACAGGTATTCCGTGACGATCTTTACGCTTTGTTTCCTTCGGAACGGTTCTACAAACTGAGGAAGAATGCAATCCTTAGGATCGACGGGGCAGTGATTACAGACATTGATGCTTTTGTGTTGGACCGGCAGACAGGAGACGCGGGTGTCTTCCAGCTCAAATGGCAGGACTTCATAGGGAACTCGATGCGAGACAGGGAAAGTAAGAAAGCGAACTTGCTGAATACGGGCAACCAATGGATTGAACGTGTCTTGGCATGGTTGTCGGGTTCAGACAAGAAGACGCTTGCTCAGACCCTGAAGTTGAATGCCTCAGACGCCTCAAAAGTAAGATCGTTTCGAGTGTTTGTCGTTGGGCGGAACTCAGCTTTCTTCTCTGGCGATTGGAGACCTGACACGCGTGCGGCTTGGGGAATGTGGCATCAGCTTCTCCGTCTCATCAGCGGCTTACCTAACTACGATAACCCTATCGAGGATCTCTTCCGCGCACTTCAGGATGACTCGCCCTTGAAGAGGCCATCGCCAGAGATCGGCGAACGTCAAATGAAGATAGGGAACGTAACCATAGCCGAAAGCTTGTAGGTGAATGTGATTGGGTACACGTCAGATCTGCTATAGCGCAGCAGCAAGCAATCGTTCTTCTTGGTCTCCAAACGTCCTCAACAAGAGCAGACCTGGTGTGGTCAGTCAGGTGGTTGCATTCCGTTGGGCCCCGGTGGATCCCACACACTCTGCCTGCAGTTCCAGGCGCGCCGCGGCCCCTCTGGCTCATCAACTGCTCCGCATTCAGGCAATCGGCAATGGCCAAACTATGTCTTGCTGTAATCTCCGAGGTGGTCCACTTTATGCTGTTTCTCGTGAAGGGTAGGAATCTCAACACGCTGAGGGTGCTATGCTACCTGCTGGTGGCCTGGTTCATGCCGCGATTCCTGTCAGCACGACTGACAAGCCATCGCGCTGAACAGCATTATCGCTGCTACTCCTCGGCCGACCAGGGGTCTACCCGCGCGGAGCACGTCAGTCCCGATCCCGTTACAACTCACGAAAAAAGGCCAACCCTGTAGTTGTGTCACATCATTGTGACAGCAAGGTTGGCCCTGGTGTAACCAGCCACATTGTTCGTTCAGTGTGGCCTACAAGCCATAGATTGTTCGGATCAACATACCCAGCCTTCTGGGCAACTCTTCCGGTGTCCGGCAGAGGATCAGGC
>CAYOEZ010000069.1:0-20363 GCA_964402955.1 uncultured Ktedonobacterales bacterium
CGCTATGAGGCGGTATCTATCGTTTTCAAGGCGGTTGGGCGGGGGCGAGTGCAGCCGGAAGAGGGACTGCCGACGCTAGCGCAGTTCTTGCGCTTCCCTGTGACGTTGCTGGCGCCAGATCATGAACGCGCGTACATGCTTGCGCTGCGGCTTGGCTTGCCTGCGCCGTACGACGCACATTATCTGGCTCTTGCTGAGGCTGAGGGGTGTGAGTTCTGGACGGGAGATAAGAAGCTGTATGAGCGCGTCCATACTGCACTGTCGTGGGTGCACGTGCTCGGGGAGTAGGTCAGCCCATGCCCCCCCAACGTGTATTGGTCGTTGATGATGATCCCAAAATGCTCGGCCTGATGCGGCGTGCGCTATCCTTTGCCGGCTACGATGTTGACCTGGCTGCCGATGGCGAGGAGGCTCTGGCCATCGCGCGCGATCGTCTGCCTGACGTGGTCGTCCTTGATGTTATGCTGCCCGGCCTCGATGGTCTGCAGGTCTGCCGGCGATTGCGGGCAGGCGAGGCGACGCTGCCGATCCTGATGCTGACGGCCAAGGATCGCGTCCCCGATCGCGTGGCGGGGCTGGATGCCGGCGCCGATGACTATCTTGTCAAGCCCTTTGCCCTCGATGAGTTCCTGGCCCGCCTGCGGGCCTTGCTTCGGCGTTCGCAACTGGTCGAAAACGGCGCCTTGCGCTTTGCCGATCTGAGCGCGGATACAAAGACGCGCGAGATCGTACGCGGTGGCCGGAACATCGAGTTGACGGCCAAAGAGTACGTTCTGCTGGAGTTCTTCCTCCGCCATCCCCGCCAGGTGTTTTCGCGCGAGACAATCTTCGATACGGTGTGGGGCTCCGATTTCCTGGGCGAGTCCAACGTGATCGACGTGCATGTGATGCGTTTGCGCGACAAGCTTGAAGACACAGGGCTACCCCGCCTGATTCAGACCATACGCGGCGCCGGATACAGCCTGCGGGAGGAATAGGGCGTGACTGTTCATGCCATTCGAGAGCTGCTTGCCAGATTGCACGTGGCGCTCTGGTATGCCTTTCTACTGGTCATTGCCATTGCCGTCGTGGGTGCTTTCTTGCTGACCACGCTTGATAGTAATCTGCGCCGCGAGGTGGACGAGGTGCTGATGCTGCGGGCCCTGAATGTTCAGCACGGTATCACCTCGGAGAACCAGGCCATCAGCCCGGAGCGGGTGGGGGCCAACATCCTCGGTCTTGCGCCGCTCGATGAATTCACCTCACCCGGAATCTACGTACAGGTCTTGGATGCCAACGCCATGCCGCTGGGCTCATCACCCAACCTGCCCGGCGGCCAACTCCCTGCCCCCGCCGAGGTGATATCTGGCGCGGTGGCCGGACGACAGGCCTACGTCACCGTGCCGGTGGGCAAGGAGCGCGTGCGGCTGCTTGCCATGCCGGTCAGCAGCGGCGGCCAGGTGAGCGGCGTTATTCTGGTTGGCGAGTCATTGCACATGCTGGATGCGACACAACGTCGTCTGCGCCAGTTGCTGGGAATGGCAGCGTTTGTCACTGCCTTGCTCTCGCTGGTGGGCGGCTGGTGGGTCAGGATGCGTTCCATGCGCCCGGTAGCCGATGTCACACGTGTCGCCAGACAAATTGCCGCCACCGGCCAGTTTGAGCAACGCATTGCCATTCCTGAGACACAAGACGAGCTGCGCGATCTCGTCACCACCTTCAATGATATGCTGGCGCGCCTGGAGCGAACCTTCCGGCGCCAGCGCGACTTTCTCGCCGATGCTTCACACGAGCTGCGCGGGCCGCTGATGGTCATCATGGGCAATCTCGATCTCTTGCAGATGGAGCTTCCCCAGGCCGAGCGGCGTGAGAGCGCGCGCGAAGCGCGTGATGAGGCGCAGCGTATGAGCCGCCTGGTCTCGGACCTCTTGTTCCTGGCCGAAGAGGACGCGCAAGAGCGTCTGGAACACCGGCCGGTGCCGCTACACGAGGTGCTGTTCTCGGTCTGGGAACGAGCGTGCACGGTGGACGCGGCCAAGCACCAGGTCGTCATCATACACAATGATGCGACCATCGTGCAGGGAGATCGCGACCGGCTGGCGCAGATGATCTGGAACCTGGTGGAGAATGCCCTGCGCTATACCGGCGCTGGTGGCAGAGTGTCCCTGGGCTTGCTCAATCACGGTCAGGTTGCCGAGCTGACGGTTGCCGACACCGGGCTAGGCATCGCACCGGAGCATCTACGCCACATCTTCGAGCGTTTCTACCGCGTCGACCGGGCGCGCTCGCACCGCTATGGCAGCTCTGGGCTGGGCTTGGCTATCGTCAAGCAAGTCGTCGAGGCTCATGGCGGGCAGGTGCGGGTGCGCAGCGAACAGGGCGTTGGCACGACGTTTACGGTTGCTCTGCCTGTCTGACGGTCGCAGATTGCTCATCTCCTTGAAAGTGTCACCTCGTTTTTAACTCTGCTTCATCGCAGCTTCATCTTGCGCCCCCATAATGGCTGTCATCAGGGCTGCCGCGTAAGGGCGAATCTTGCATTTGTCCTTGGGTGAGCCATTCACTATCACCATGACTGTTTCGATGACGTGGAGGAATTATGCGTAGTAAGACTGTCGATGGCGAGCAACGGATCGTCACGCCCCCTGTTTCCGGGCCTCTTGCTCCGGGACCAGGTCCGGGCAGCCACACGCAAGGGGGCAGCGTGTCGGCCGCGCTGTTGGATACCAGGGACGTCAGCGGTTTGTCTGAGCAGGAAGCGGCGCAGCGTCTGAAGTCTGAAGGGTACAATGAGCTGCCCTCAACCAAGAAACGTGGCGTTCTGTCCATTGCCATGGAAGTCGTGCGCGAGCCGATGTTCCTGTTGTTGGTTGTGTCGGGCGCGCTTTATCTGCTGCTCGGTGATGTGCAAGAAGCGCTTATGCTGCTTGGCTTTGTTTTTGTGGTGATCGGCATCACGATCTATCAGGAGTTCAAGACAGAGCGGGCGCTGGAGGCCTTGCGCGACCTGTCGAGCCCGCGTGCCCTGGTCATCCGTGGCGGGCAACAGAAGCGTGTCCCCGGCCGCGAGGTAGTGCGCGAGGATATCATGATTGTGTCAGAAGGCGACCGCGTACCCGCCGACGCTGTGCTTCTGGCGTCCCGCAGCGTCTCCGTGGATGAATCTCTCCTCACCGGTGAGTCCGTGCCTGTACGCAAGGTGGTGTTGGACGGCGCTATGGAGATGGGACGCCCCGGAGGCGACGACCTTCCCTTTGTCTACTCCAGCACACTGGTTGTGCAGGGCCAGGGCCTGGCCCGAGTGCAGGTAACCGGCCTGCATAGCGAGGTTGGCAAGATCGGCAAGTCGCTGCAAACGTTGGAGATAGACCATACGCCGTTGCAGATCGCAACGGCACGGTTGGTGCGCGGCGTCGCCCTGATTGGCTTGTTGATGTGTGCGGTGGTGGTAGCGGTCTATGGCCTGACCCGTGGCGACTGGCTGAACGGCCTGCTGGCCGGCATCACCCTGGCCATGGCCATACTGCCTGAGGAATTCCCGGTGGTGCTGACGATCTTTCTGGCCCTGGGCGCCTGGCGCCTCTCCCAGAAGCGCGTCCTGACCCGGCGCGTGCCGGCTGTCGAGACGCTTGGTTCGGCTACCGTGCTGTGCGTGGACAAGACCGGCACGCTCACGCTGAACCAGATGTCCGTCAGCCAGCTCTTTGCGGGCGGCCAAAGCTTGCACCTGAGCGAGGCGAAGCAGGGAGCGCTGCCCGAATCATTCCACGATGTGGTGGAATTCGGAGTGCTGGCGAGCAACCAGGCCCCCTTTGACCCGATGGAAAAGGCCCTGAACAGCCTGGGTCAGCAGACACTGGCTAATACCGGGCACGCACACGCCGATTGGATTCTGGTACAGGACTACCCGCTATCCAGAGAACTGCTGGCCATGTCGCACGTCTGGCAATCGCCCGAGGGCGGCGACTACGTGGTCGCCAGCAAAGGCGCGCCAGAAGCCATGTATGACCTCTGCCATCTGGATGCTGTACAGGTCGCCGAAATCACTGTCCAGGTGAACCGCATGGCCGATGAAGGACTGCGGGTGATGGGCGTGGCCGGGGCACGTTTCCGCCGGACTGCCTTGCCTGCTGTGCAGCACGACTTCACGTTCGAGTTCCTGGGGTTGGTCGGGCTGGCCGATCCGGTGCGGCCCACCGTTGCCGCTTCCATCAAGGAATGCTACTCTGCCGGCATCCGGGTGGTGATGATCACAGGCGACTACCCTGGCACGGCGCGCCACATTGCCGGACAGATCGGGCTGGCCCATCCTGACACAATGATTACGGGGCCGGAGCTGGACGGCATGGACGATACAGAACTGCAGTCTCGCATTGGCGGAGTAAACATCTTCGCTCGTGTTGTGCCAAAACAGAAACTGCGCCTGGTGAATGCATTCAAGGCCAACGGTGAGGTTGTAGCTATGACGGGCGACGGTGTCAATGATGCGCCGGCGCTCAAGGCGGCCCATATCGGCATTGCCATGGGTGGGCGCGGCACCGATGTGGCGCGTGAGGCGGCAGCCCTGGTCTTGCTGGATGACGATTTCTCATCTATCGAGCAGGCCGTCAAGATGGGCCGGCGCATCTTCGACAACCTGCGCAAGGCAATGGCCTACATCTTTGCCATTCATGTGCCGATCGCCGGGCTGTCACTGATCCCGGTCTTGCTGGGAGAAAAGTGGCCGCTCATGCTGCTGCCTGTGCATATTGTCTTCCTGGAATTGATCATCGATCCCGCCTGTGCGATTGTCTTCGAGGCTGAGGCAGAGGAAGCCGACGTCATGCGGCGGCCACCGCGCCGCCCGAGTGACCCGCTGTTTGGCCGCAGCACGATCGGGCTGAGCCTGTTGCAGGGCGCGGCTGTGCTGCTTGTGGTCCTGCTGGTCTATGCCCGGGCCATAACCGGTGGAGCAGGTGAGACCGAGACGCGTGCCCTCACCTTCACGACGCTGATCTTTGCCAACCTGGGTCTCATCATGGTCAACCGCTCGCGCTCACAGACCGCACTGACAAGCTTGCGTTCGCCCAACCCGGCTTTGTGGTGGGTGCTGGTGGGCGGGTTGAGCTTCCTGGGCCTGGTACTATACGTTCCCTTCCTGCGTGACCTGTTCCGCCTGGCCGTTTTGCACCCGCTCGATTTGCTGTACTGCCTGGCGGCCGGCGTGGCCAGCGTCTTGTGGTATGATGTGCTGAAGGTCGTGCGCCGTTGTCTGCTGGCGACGCAGTGGTCCCGAACCTGTGGGCTCGTGGGATCGCCGGTCGTCCTCATCCTGGGCTTGAGCCTGGCCATCATGGGGTATCTGGACGCGAAGACGGTCATGATGGGGGCGGGCCTGGCTCTGTTCATTGGAGCCGCTCTGACTTTGCTCTCGATTGTGCTCGTTGAGATTCGCGCTGTGAAGTAGCTGGATAGCGGAGTACCCGTGAGAGCCATCGCCCTATGTCTCGTTGTTGTGGGGAGCGCCGCCTGCGCTGGGTACGTGGCGGCCGAGGCAGGCGGGAGTATCGCTGCCAGCGCGTTGAGTTTGCTGGCAGGGGTCGCGCTCTTTTTCTGGGCGGAGCAATGGCTGCTCGGCCTGATCGGAGCAACGCCCCTGCCACGCGACACTGCGGCGCATGTTTCCCCGTTGCTCCAACACCTTGCGCCGCACTCCGGTCTCCCCGCGCCAGCGTTGTATCTGCTACGCGATGATACGCCGAATATGCTGGTGGCCGGGCGTCGTGGAGGGCGTGCCTCGATTGTGCTGACGGCTGGCCTGATAGGTGTTCTTGACCGCGACGAGCTGGCGGCCATGCTGGCTCTGGCGCTGGCGCAGATCGGTGGGCGTCATCTCTGGGCGGGGACTGTGGCGGCGACCTGCGCCGGCTACCTGGCGCAACTCGCAAAGTCGCTGCCGCAGCGTTGGCAGCGACCGCCAGAGGCGGGCAGAGTCGCGACTGCCAAACGTTGGCTGAACGCCGCGTTGGTGGCGATCCTGGCGTCGATTGCAGCAGGGGTGATCCGAGTTCTTGCGCCCACAGGGCGTGACTTTTGTGCGGACGCCGAAGCCAGCGCCATGATCGGCGACCCGCTGCCACTGGCGCGGGCGCTGGAGAAGCTGGCTGCGGGCAACAGGACGCCAGTCGAACCCGGGTTGAACCCGGGAGTGGCGCATCAACTCGCCGTTGCGCCATACATGGAAGGGGCGCTCACGTCTCTCTGCGCCGGGCGCCCTGCGGTGGCCAGGCGCGTGGCAAGGCTCAGGGAGCAGGCACTGCATCCCCTGCCAGAGCAAAGCTGGGACTTGATCGTCAACCGCTAGACTCAGATAGCGACGGGGAGCACCCGCCGAGCCTACTATTCGCATGGGAAGGGCGAGTCGCCTACACCATGTTGAACGTCACCTTCAACCGTGACAGGAGTGCGCGTTTTAGACTCTGGTAGTTGGCCTGGTACGAAGCGGATGTGAGTGTTTCGGTGGTCATGATCAGGGCGTCCTCGCCGTTATCGCTATAGTAGCGGCGGCGGACGCCTTCGTTTTTGAAGGCATACTTACGATAGAGGGCTTGCGCGACGTGGTTGGACACGCGCACTTCCAGCGTCAGCGTCTGTGCGCCCAAAATGCAGGACAGGTCGATCATGCTGACCAGGAGCAATTCACCCAGACCCTTGCCGCGCTGGCCGGGGGCGACGGCAACCGTCACCAGGTGCGCCTCGTCAACCATCAGCCAGATGCCGGCAAAGCCGACAATAGGAGGACGCGGCGCGGACGGCGGCGCCTCCGTTTTGCCGCGCAGTCGATGCCAGAAGCGCGCCAACGTTTGGCGTGCCGTTGGGCGTCCTGGTTCTGCCTGGGGGGAGGGGACTGTGGCAGCGAGCGCTGCATTGTCGTCAGCGATCTCGCGCAGCACGGTGTAGTGCGCCAGTCGATTGTTGCGCAGATCCTGTTCGTAGGCCTGAGCCGACCACGGAGCCGAAAAGGATTGGGTTTCGACCGTCTGCACGCTCGCGATGTCGTCCAGGCGCATCGCTTCAATGAGATAGCGCATGTGTGTCGCTTCTACTCACGTGGGGGTGTGGATTTTTTTCTTGGACTCGGTGATGTGCGGGCGGCGCAGATACAGGGGTTGCAGCGCGCCCGGGTCGTCGACGTTGCCGTCGCGGATACGATACCAGCCCAACTCAGCCAGATAGCCGGCGCGGCGGGCGTTGGCCGCCGGCGGCGCGATAATGGCATTCTCCACTCGCTGGCGAAACTCTGTGGCCAGCGCCGGCGAAATCTCGCCGCAGAAGAGAGTGCGTTGGGTGGTCGCCTCACAGATGGCGTCTACGGTGGCCAGATGTGGCTCTTCCATCTGCGCCCAGTGGTTGCGGGTAACCCGGTACAGCGCGGTCGCTAATTCGGGCCCGCCACCTTCGAGAATCGGGCGCACCGGTAGGGAGAGGCTGCCGTGCTGGTAGGCCATCGTTTCCAGAGTTGAGAAGCCAACGATGGGGATGTGCAGAGCGATCGCCAGCCCTTTGGCCGCGCTCATGGCCACGCGCAGCCCGTTGAATGATCCCGGGCCAAGCGCCACGACCACGCCGGTCAGGGTCGCGGGGACGACATGCGCCGCTGCCATCAGGGCGACGATGTGGGGCATGAGATCCTCTGTGTGATTCTGCACAACGTGCCAGGTATGCTCGCCCTGTACGCCGAACTCGTCGTACAGGGCGATGCTGGCAAAGCGCGTTGATGTGTCCAGTGCTAGTAGCATCTATTTGGGAAGCTGCAGCGGCATGATGACATGGATGTAGCCGTCGTCACCCACAGGCTTCAACACGCCAGGATTCGTGGCCGCATTCGTCTGCAATTCCACTTTCTGGCTGGTGAATGCACTCAACACCTCGGTCAAGTAGCGTGCGTTGAAGGCGATGGAGATGCCGTCGCCCTCGATCTGTGCATCGATGTCGTTGACATTGTCGCCAACCTCCGCCGACGTTGCCGTCACGCTGACGCGGCCCGGCACAAGCTCTTC
This sequence comes from uncultured Ktedonobacterales bacterium, assembly GCA_964402955.1. Taxonomy (GTDB): domain Bacteria; phylum Chloroflexota; class DTOL01; order DTOL01; family DAOUCN01; genus CAYOEZ01. The sequence continues at coordinate 8,019 of CAYOEZ010000069.1, forward strand.
GCCGGGCTGGACGTTGAGGCGGACGATATTGGCAGCCTCGCGGGCGAAGAACGAGGCGCGCCGCGCCGCATCCAGGAACTCGGCGGTGGCAAGCACCGAACGGGTCTTGTGACTCTGCGGGATGATGTGGCGATAGTTGGGGAAGGCGCCCTCGATCAGGCGTGACACCAGGTCGATGTTGGACATGTGGAAGAGAATCTGGCTCTTGTTGGGCGTCACGGTGATCTCGATCGGTTCTTTTTCATCGGCAGCCAGGCGGGCGACCTCGTAGAGGGTCTTGGCCGGGATGAGAACGTCGAGCTTCTGCGCCGCGCTGACGGGCAAGTGAACTGTCTTGACCGAGAGGCGGAAGCCATCGGTGGCGGCCATCGTCAGCTCGCTGTCACCAAAGCTGACGAGCACGCCGGCAAGGACGGGGCGGCTTTCGTCGGCGGCTGCGGAAAAGGCAACCTGGCCGATCAACTCGCGCAGGAGAGCCGGCTCAAGCTTGACGGTGGCCGTGGCTTCGCCCTCAGCGCTAACCGTGGGGATGGGCGGGAACTCGGACGCATCGATGCCCTTGATGTTGGCTTCGCTACGGGCGCAGGTGATGTGCATGGTGTGGGTGCGCACGTTGAGGTCGAGGTTAATCTTGTCATTGGGCAGCGAACTGATGAGCTCACCCAGCAAGCGGGCGGGAACAGTGATGGATCCTTCGTCCTCGACCTTGGCGCCGATCCAGGTGACGACGGCAAGCTCGAGGTTGGTTGCTGCCAGCTTCAGGCGTCCTTCATCAGTAGCCAGGAGGATGTTGGAGAGGACAGGGAGTGTGCTCTTGGTTGCCACCGCCCGACCAACGATCGACAGCCCCTTGGTCAGGTTCTCTTGCAGGCAGGATAGCTTCATGCGGAGGCCTCCTCGGCGAGGCGTGAGCCTCAGATTGCGCAATGTCATAGCGGCAGCATTGCAAGCCGCCTTTGATTATGACAAGATTATACAGTCAGAGGCGGATAGTGTCAAGCACTAACGCGCCAGGGTAGTGTATCATAGAGTGTGTAAATAGCTTGACGGGAAATCAAAAGAGGCGTATCCTTCCCTTGCGGAGTTGTCAACTCACAAAAGGAGGGTACGCCTGTGTCAGGACCAAAGGCCCTAACGGACCGTAGTGTAGCAGAGCGCTGGCAGGAGGTCAAGGGCTCTGAGCAGTGGTGGGACGACCTACACATTACCATGCGCAACTCCATGAAAAGACTCCTTGAAGATAGTTTGGAGTCCGAGCTCCTGGAGCAGATTCAAGCCGCTGCCTAGCAACGGAATCCCGATCGTGTTGACTATCGCAATGGCTACCGTTTCCGCAGCCTCCAAACACGCCTGGGTGTGATCGTGGATCTACGGGTTCCGCGTAGCCGGGAGGGCACGTACCAGTCGCACATCCTACCGCGTTTTGGCCGGCGCGAAGCCTCAGTCGAAGACCTGATCTGCGACGCGTTTCTCGGTGGTCTCAGTACCCGTCGTGTCGGCGAAGTCCTGGAGCCACTTCTGGGTGAGCCCGTGAGTGCATCCACGGTCTCCCAAATCACTAAGTGCCTGGATGCCGAGGTGCGGCGCTACCACAACAGGCCGTTGCCCACAGACATCCTGTACGTCTTCCTTGATGGTATCGTCCTGAAGGTCAAGGGTGGGGCGAAAGTACAGCGCAAGGTCATCTTGGCGGCCTATGGTGTCACAAGCCAGGGAGAACGCGTGTTGCTTGACTTCCAGGTTGCCACATCCGAGAGTAGTCTACAATGGGAAGGGTTCTTGAACAACCTCTACCGGCGTGGCACCGATGAGAAGAAGCTGCGTCTCATCATCACCGATGGCTGGACCGGGCTGCATGACGCCCTCCAGGTGGTGTTTGGCTCTGTCAAACGCCAGCGCTGCTGGGTGCACAAGCTGCGCAACGTGATGGGCAAGCTGCCGGTGCGATATCGCACGGACTGTCTCAGCCAACTACGCACGGTCTACATGGCCGAGTCGAAGGACAATGCTACGAACCGCTACCGCATCTGGTCGGAGAAATGGAAGCCACGTGTCCCCAAGGCTGTTGAATGTGTCGAGCAAGACATCGACGAGTTGCTGAACTTCTTGAACGAACCGCTCGCTCTGGCATCCAGGTTGCGGACCACGAATGCGATCGAGCGCTCGTTTCGTGAGGTGCGGCGCCGCACCAGGCCGATGAGTTGCTTCAACAATGATGACAGCTGCGAGCGGGCCTTTGCTGTGTTCAACCATCAGAACCGGAAGTGGAAGGAACGCTATCTTCCCGAATTTACACACAACACTTGACACTACCTCACAGTTGAAATATACGTACAGCGGTTGACAATACACCCGTGTTCCGTTACAATGCTGATGCGACAGCTTGGTTTTCAGTTGCCGCCCCGAAACCCTGCACACTACCAATACGTACACTATCTATGGAGGGACAATAGACATGGGATCAGGACGCACAGTGGGCGCCATCCTCTCGGCAATCGGCGCCATCATCCTCATTCTTGCTGTTCTCTGGCTGGGCGCCAACGCTGGTGAGGGCAAGGCTCAAACGTCTGGCCTCATCTTTGGTTTCGGCTTCTTCGCCATCATTGCCCTCGTCTTCCTCGCTCCCGGCGTCTACATGATCGTCAAGGGCCAGAGCGAGGTCAAGGAATTCGCCGCGATCGAGAAAGAGAAGCGGCTGCTGAACATGGTGATGACCCAGGGCAAAGTGCAATTGGCCAACGCCGCCGTCGAGATGAACCTGAGCATTGACCAGATCAAAGCCTATGTCTACGATCTCGTCGGCAAGGGCCTGTTTACCGGCTATGTGGATTGGAAGAGCAACACCCTCTTCTCGACCGACGCGTCCAAGCTGGGCACAACCACCTGTCCCAACTGTGGGGGCCAGCGCGAGTTGGTCGGTAAGGGCATCGTCAAGTGCCCATTCTGCGGCGCTGAGATATTCCTGCCGCCGTCGGCCTAGAATAGATGGGGCATGGTTTCGTACGCTGGCAAGCACGATTAGGATCCTAACGCATGAAGGAGGCAACGATGCCAGACTATCGGCAGAGAGTTGAAGAGTCACAGGGCAGTTTCCGCAAGTTGGTCGCACGCTTGCCTGGCTTCAAGGGCTACATTGCCAAGGAAGCCCGGCGCGAGGCGGACAAAATGCTGCGCACCTACATCGGTCGCCAGCTCGACCAGCAGCGCACCCGTTTGCAGCAGATGGGCAGCAAGATGGCGGTTGCCGGCGACCTGGACACCATAACTGCGCTGGAACAGGTGCGCATGCGCCTGCAAACCATCAGCGACAAGATCAAGACCGCAACCTATGGCTATGCCGGATTCTTCGACGCTGCCACTGTCAACGAGAAAGAGCTCGACGCTCTCTACGATTTCGACAACAGCCTGATGACTGAGGTCGACGCGATCACCGCCGCCGTCACCGCCCTCGCCACGGCCGCCAAAGGCGACGCGTTTGACGCAGCTCTCGCCGCGCTGGGCGGCGCCATCGAAGACCTCAGCACGTTCTGGAGCAGGCGGCAAGATGTCGTCACAGGCGGCGGCACAGCGCAGTAGCGTGGGCAGAGTCCGCCCCACCCGGCGGGCGTTTTACCCGACGTCTTATATGTGGAAAAGGAGCAAAACAATGCAAGTCATCGAGTATATGGATGCCACAGGACAGGAGATCGTCCATCGCAAGCCAGAGACCGGCTCCGGCGAGTTTCTAATGGGCGATCAACTGGTTGTTCAGGAGTTCCAGTCGGGCGTCTTCTTCCGCGACGGCAAGGCCTACGACGTCTTTGGCGCCGGCCGGCACACGCTGGCCACGGCCAACCTGCCCTTGCTGGCCAACCTGATCGGAGCGGTCTTCGGTGGGCAGAGCCCATTCCGCACTGCCGTCTACTTCGTCAACAACCGCCAATTCCTCAACCAGGGCTGGGGCACGGCACAGCCGATCGTCTACCGCGACACAGACTTCGGTATGGTACGGCTGCGCGCGTTTGGCACCTTCGCCTTCCAGGTTAATGACCCGCAGATGTTCGTCAACAAAGTCGTCGGCGGCCAGGGTCTGTATACCACGAGCGACATTATCGACTACCTGAAGAGCATCATCGCACAGTCGTTGGTGCCCACGATGGGCAAGCTCCAGACCAGCGTACTTGATATCAACCAGAAGTATCCCCAACTGCGCGCTGGTGTGATGGCTCTGGTTGCGACGCAGATGAACGACCTGGGGCTTGAAATCCGCGACTTCAACGTCTCCGCGATCACGCCGACCGATGAAACAGCCAAAGCTATCGACGAGCGTGCGTCGATGGGCGCCATCGGTAACATGCAGGCATACCTGCAGTTCAAGGCAGCCCAGGCACTAGGCAACGTCGGTACTGGCGCGGCGGCAGGTGGCGGCGGCGGCAGCCCCGCAGGCGATCTGGCGAGCGCAGGCATGGGCCTGGGCGCCGGTATCGGCCTGGGCGGGGCCATGGCGGGCGCCATTGCAGGAGCCATGCAGCAGGGCGGCGGCGGCCAGCAGCAGGCCAGTGGCGGGGGCGCCATGCCCGACGTGATGACACCAGAGGAGGCTGCGCGCTTCCTCAAGGTTTCCGCCGAGGACGTGATGGCGGCCATTACCAGCGGCGACCTGAAGGCCAAGAAGATCGGCAACTCCTTCCGCATCAGCAAGACCGCTGTCGAAGACTACCTGAAGGGCTAGTCTGGCACGTTCAACAATCCAATCCTGGCCGGACACACGCGTGCCCGGCCAGTCGTCTTTCTGCAATCACAGAGGCACAGGGCGACCATACCCTTTGCATGAGGCGCCGAGTAAATTGTAGCCTGGTACGACGGCGATCCGGCGCGCCGGATCATCGACCAGGCATTCGATCAGCTATGCAATGGAATCATCGCAACGTACGCGTCCATCTGGCCAACGGCCAATGAGCGATCGGCCAGCCAAATACCTTTCGTCGAAGGAGTCAGCAATGGTGCAGATCAGCAAAGAAACCTATCTTGAGGAAACCGCCAGAACCAGAGCGCAGCGCCTGCAATGGTTCCAGGACGCACGTTTCGGCATGTTCATTCACTGGGGTCTCTATTCACAACTTGGGCGACACGAGTGGGCCATGAATCGCGAGTGCATTCCGGTGGCCGACTACGAAAAGCTTGCCCCCACCTGGCAGCCCAAAGAACGCCCGGCGCGTGAGTGGGCGCGCCTGGCCAAGCAAGCCGGCATGACATACATGGTCATGACAACCAAGCATCACGAGGGATTCTGCCTGTGGGATACCAAACAGACCGACTATAACGCAGTCAAACTCGGTCCCAAGCGTGACCTCGTGCGCGAGTATGTCGAGGCATGCCGCGAATTCGGTCTCAAGATCGGTTTTTACTACTCGCTCATGGACTGGCATCACCCGCATGGCGTTCTCTGCGCCTACGATGAGGACGCGCGGCGGCGTTTCCTCGATTTCACATGCGGCTGCGTGCGTGAGCTGTGCAGCAATTACGGCAAGATCGACGTCCTCTGGTACGATGTCGCCCGGCCTTTCGAGACGCCCGAAGGGTGGGGCAGCGTCGCCATGAATGCCATGGCGCGCCAGCTGCAGCCGCACATTCTGATCAACAATCGCTCCCGCCTCGACGAAGACTTCGGCACGCCGGAAGAGCACGTGACGCCTGCCGGCCAGGGACGCGCCTGGGAAGCCTGCATGACCTTCAACGGCTCGTGGGGCTACATGCCGTCGGCGATCGACTGGCTGTCGGCCCGCGCTGTCGTGCAGATGCTGCGCACGTGCGCCGCCAGCCAGGGCAATCTGTTACTCAACGTCGGCCCGGCCCCCGACGGGAGCGTGCCCCCTGAGGCCATCGAGCGGCTGACGGACGTCGGCAAATGGGTAGCGCAGAATGGCGAGGCAATGTACGGCCAGACGGATGAGACGCCGGAAGGCGCCCGCTGGACGGCGTCCGGGGGATGGACTCTGAAAGGAAGCGCCGCCTACTACTGGTGTAGCCGCTGGGTGGGGAGCGAGCTTGTCCTGGGTGGATTGCTGACCCGGGTCAAGAAGGTCTCGTTCCTGGCCACTGGCGAGCCCATTCAGTTCGATCAGGTTCCGCTGCGGCTGACGCTCAAGGGGCTGCCCGAATCCAACCCTGACAGAATCGCCGGCGTCTGCGTGATCAAGATCGAGTTTGAGGCGCCGCCCGTTACTGTGCTCGAAGGCGTCTACTCGCCTGCACGTCTGGCAGCGGATGGACGGCCACTGGCGTTTGTCAGCAGCGCGTAGAATAAGGCAGGGCAGGTCTGCCAGGAATTCCGCACAAAGACAAACAGACGTCCGGCATCACAACGATGCCGGACGTCTGTTTGCAAGCAATGACGGACGGTTAAAGCGCTGCACGCACCGCTGCCGTCACCTCAGCCGTGTGTGCGGCGCCACCTAGATCGGGCGTCAGAGGTCCGCTCCGCAAGACAGCGTGCACCGCCTTGCGTACACGCGCTGCCTGCTGCCCCTCGCCGATATGGTCAAGCATCAGCGCTGCGGCCAAAATCGCCGCCATTGGATTGGCAATCCCCTTACCGGCAATGTCAGGCGCCGAGCCATGCACCGGCTCAAAGATGGCCGCGCCTTCACCGATATTGGCTGAGGGCGCCAGGCCCAGCCCGCCACAGAGCGCCGACGCCTCATCGGACAGAATGTCACCGAACAGATTTGTCGTCACCAGCACGTCGAACTTTTGCGGATCGGTCACCAGGCGCATGGCGGCCGTATCCACCAGCATCTCCTCGGTCGTGATCTCCGGATATTCCGTGGCAATGCGCAGCCCGGTGTCGCGGAAGAGACCGCACGTTTCCTTGAGGATATTGGCCTTGTGCACAATCGTCACTTTGTGTCGCTTCTGGCGGCGCGCAAGCTCGTAGGCATAGCGACAAATGCGCTCCGAGCCGCGCACCGTGATGACCCGCTTGGCTATTGCGCGATCGGGGAAGCGCTCTTCCTGCCCGATGTAGAGCCCCTCAGTATTCTCGCGCACGATCACCATGTCTACACCCTCACGCGACGAGGCCAGAGGAACGGAGATGACCGGGCGCAGGTTAGCATACAAGTCAAGCCCCTGGCGCATGGTAACCACAGCACTCTTGTATCCCTCGACCTTGTGCATAGGCGAAGAGACCGCGCCGAAGAGCGCCGCGTGGCTGGAGCGTATCGCCGCCAGCGTCTCGTCGGGGACGGATACGCCGCGCCGCAGGAAGCAGTCCCATCCGGCGTCAGCCTGGACAAAGTCAAAACTGAGCGGAAGCGAGCGCAGGACCTCCAGCGCCGCTGGAATGACCTCCTGGCCAATACCATCGCCAAGCATCACACAGATACGATACATAGACTCAATTCACCGCCTTCGTGTGCTTACAGAACCCGCCGACAAGAGTGGGGTATGATCGGAGCATACGCTGCCGATCATACCCCATCTTCTTTCAGAGGGTGAGCCACGTACTGACCTACGGACCCAGGCAGGGCACACGCAACCATTGCCCTGCATAGATGCGATTTGGGTTGGCGATGTGGTTGACCGCCGCAAGGTACGCAGCAGTCGTACCATACCACAACGCAATCCGGGAGAGCGTATCACCGTACCGCACCCGGTAGAAGCAGCCAGGGGGCGGCGGCGGTGGGCCGCCACACGGTACCAGCAGGACCCTGCCAGAGCGGATCAGGTTGATGTTGGCGATGTGGTTAATGCTGGCGAGATACCAGACATTTGTGTGGAAGCGTATAGCGATCCCATACAGTGTGTTCCCAGGTAGGACTGTATAGTTGCACAACGCCCACACGCCAATCTCCGAGCTGGGCGCCCCCTGGGGGGTACCATTGGTACTGGCGGCGCTGGCGATTCCGGATCCCAGTGTCGCAACGAGCATCACCACCACGAGCGAGATAATAAGCATCTTGCGCGTGGTGGCACGGACGTTCTTCATGTTCCACCTCCCTTTCTTGTCGAGCAGTGGCGGAACCTAGACACTCACGTCGAGCCTTATGATACGGGCAAGGCTGATCGATTAGCCCCACCCTCTGAAAGCAAGAAAATGCGTGCGCGAACCGATGCGGCTCATCGCACGTAGCGATCAATGAGCCGCACCAAGTCGCCGCACATTTATTTGACGTAACAGGGAACCGACAGCCGCTGGCCGACCACAATGCGATCGGCGGACGGCAGGTTGTTCAAGGCGGTCAAGAGCCGCATTGTTGTGTTATATTGCTGGGCGACCGATGACAGCGTATCGCCACTCCTGACAGTGTAGGGGCAGAGTTGGAATTCTGCTGCCGGCGCCGGCTGTCCGCTGCCTGCCGTTGCGCTGCAAGGGACGGCAAGCTGCTGGCCGCGCTGAATGGCGTCGGGGGATGTCAGATTGTTCAGCGCTGCCAGGCGCTGCCACGTCGTGTTATGGCGCTGGGCAATGATGGAAAGTGTATCACCCTTCAGAACAGTGTAGACACAGCGACCAGGCGTGGGCGAGAGGCCGGGCTGTTTGGTCGGCACAACATCATTGGCCTGCTGCGGCGTCTTGTTCAGCAGGTCGTTCACCCAGGTCTGTTCCTTCTGCGTGTGCAGAATGGCCGTGCGCAGGCCCGGCTGTGTGGGTTCGGGCATAGAACCAACCAGCCCCTGCATCACTGCCAGGTTGCGAGCCAATGCCTCTTGCCACTGGATGGCGAACGCCGACTGGGTGGCATTGCCGGGCGTGTACGGATCAAGCATCTTGTGCCCCACCTGCAAGGCAGCCTGATAGTTGACCAGAGCCCGTTGCGCCACATCGGGTTTGTTTTGCCAGCACATATTGATGAGCTCGGATGCACGCCGGTCGAGTATCTCCGACAGTAATTCCGTGCGGCCCTCGCCTGCTGGCCGCAAGAGCAACTCCAGGTTCTCCGTGGCCAACTTGATTTGGTGCAACGGGTTATCGGGCTGCGTGTCGCTGGAGGCGATCACCGATCCGCCCGTCACAACCATAAGCCCGGCCAGCACGACGGCCATCACCCGCACCATCCTAGGCGCCGTGACTAGCCGGCCCGGCCAGGTCAGCGGATTCCACGCTGCCAGGCGCTCTCGTAGCGGCGGCTGAACGTTGCGGGTACGGATGCGCCGCTGAATGCGCTGGCGAGCCGTGGCTTTGAAGGCCGGCGACACGTGCCACTCGGGCGCAGCCCGGATATCGGTCACCGTGCGCAGCACCGGCTCCAGCTCGTCGCGCAGCTCGGGGTGGCGCGCCAGGCATTCATCCAGGGTGGCTCGCTTCTGTTCGATGTCATCGAGGCACGCCGCGAAGGCGTTTGCCAAAAGTGTGTCTTTCATGGTTTTCTCGGGACGTGTAGGTCATGTGTTGGGCGGTAAGGCCCGACCGGCGTCCAACTCAACGATTGAGATCCATGGTGCTCTTCAAGATACGCTGCAAGGCAACAATCGCACGATACTGGATTCCGCGCACAGCCACCTCGTTCTTGCCCATGATCTCAGCAACCTGAGCATGCGGCAAGCCGTGGATGAAGCGCAGGATGACCACCTGCTGTTGTTCATCCGTCAGATGAGCAATTGCTGATTGCAACATCTCATTGTCTAAACGCGCTCCCACCACATCTTCGGGCAGGGGGTGCGCATCCTCAATGAACTCGTGCAACTCGCTCGTCTGCCGGTGTGTCCGGTGATAGTCAATCACCAGATTGTGTGCAAGGCGAAAGATCCACACGGGGAAAGCGCCGGGCTCACCACGAAAACCCTGAACACTTTCCCATGCTTTGAGAAAGACCTGTTCGGTCAGATCTTCGGCCTCTTCGCGGTCGCCCACCTTATAATAGATGTAGCGGCCAATGCGGTCGATGTACAGTTCATAGAGCTGACCAAAGGCGTCCTGGTCGCGGGTCGCCACGACATGGCGCACCAGCTCAGCTTCGTCGGGCGGCATCCGTCTTCCTCTTTTGTGGGGACATTTGCCTCACCTCTAAAGACGAGGGGCAAGCATTAACGTTACGCATGAGACACTCGCTTTGGGTGGCCAGCGAACCGTAAGTTGTTGTAATGTTCATTACAGAGGCTACGATGGCGGTTCCCTCGCTGCCGGGCGACGTTCACTTTGTCGAATAGGAACGGCGCCGCCGGGGGAGCATGCAACGGCCCAGGGACGCGCCTAAATACATCGCGCAGCGCACATGTAGAGACGATCATCGCCCTGCAAGGTAGCGCAAAGCCAGGCGAACCCTGTCGGCAGTTGTCAGATTGGGGTCAGGGGGCATGTTTTGCAGCGCCTCCTGTGCGGCGGCCAGGGGATAGCCGAGATTGGTGAGGGCAGCCAGGACATCGGCATAGGCGGGTGTCGTGGCTGCCCGGCCGCTCACGACCTGACTTAGATCAAGCTTGCCTTTCAATTCAAGAACGAGTCGCGCCGACGTTTTCTTACCCACCCCGGGAATGCGGGTCAGAGCATCGACGTTGCCCTGCGCAATGGCCGTCTCCAGATCGGCCAAGGGCATGCCTGACAGCAGGGCCAAAGCAACTTTCGGCCCGACGCCGCTCACGCTCAACAGGCGCCCAAAGAAATCGCGCTCGCCGGCCTGATGGAAACCATAGAGGTTGAGCGCATCCTCGCGCACGTAGAGATGGGTGTAAAGCACAATCGTTTGGCCGATCGCTCCGCAATCGTGCACCGTCGACGCCGGCGCATGGACAAGAAAACTGACCCCACCCACGTTGATGATAACGCTATCTGGAGTTCGTCCCTCCAGACGCCCGGTCAGAGCAGCGATCATGGTATACCTCTAGCATCTACGGGGAAAGCGGCCATCATCTCGTCGACGCTGGACGCCTGGGGCACGTGCTAGATGCCCAACTTCTGGCGCAGAGTGATCGTCTGCAGATGACAGATAGCAGTAGCAGCTGCGTCGGCGGCATCATCGGGTTGGAGAATCGTGCTCAGGTTCAACAGGACACGCACCATCGCCTGCACCTGTGCTTTGTCTGCCCGCCCATAGCCGGTCACCGCCTGCTTCACCTGGAGGGGCGTATACTCGTAGATGGGCAGCCCCGCTGTCTCGGCCGCCAACAGGCACACGCCACGTGCATGGCCCACCACCAAGGCCGTGCGCGCGTTGCGAGCAAAGAACAACTCTTCAATCGCCGCATCGTCAGGCTGATGCTGCTGAATGAGCTGGGTTAGACCATTGTACAGGGCTTGTAGACGGCGAGGCAGGGGGTCGCCCGCCGGTGTTGTGATCGTACCACATTCCACCAGAGTCAGACGGTCGCCCCTGCCTTCGACAAGACCATAACCAGTGATGGCAGTGCCGGGGTCAATGCCAAGCGTACGCATGATATCCTGGGGTCGGCGCCCTGCTCACGCCAGACGTGGCGCATGGGCGCGGCTTAGCCCGCGTACTTCTCCATCGCCGCAGCCGAGATCTCTGCGTTGAAGTAAACCTTCTGCACGTCATCAAGCTCTTCCAGGTGATCAGCCAGGCGCAAGACCTTCAGCGACGAGTCGTCTTCAAGAGCCAGCGTGCTGTTGGGGATCATGGCGCGCTCAGCAGCGGTCACGTTTGCCCTCAGCTTGGTCATACCGTCGCGCACCTTACTCAGGTCAGAAACATTGGTGTAAATATCGAGAACATTGTCCTCAATCTTGAAGTCCAGTGCGCCCATATCGATGGCCGTCAGCGCGAGATCTTCCAATTGATCCGGTTTGGCTTCAATGGTGACAACCCCGCGTGGCTCAAACATCCAGGCCACGGAGCCAGACTCGCCAAGGTTGCCGCCATATTTAGCAAAGACGTTGCGCACCTCAGCAGCCGCGCGGTTCTTGCTGTCGGTGGCAATCTCGATGAAGAACGCTACCCCGTTGGGACCATAGCCCTCGTAATTGGCCTCCTCCAGCGTTGCGCCGTCGACGCCGCCTGCACCCCGCTCAATCGCCCGCTTGATGTTCTCCTGGGGCATGTTGATCTGTTTGGCTTTCAGCAGGGCGAGGCGCAAACGGTAGTTACTATCGGGGTCGCCGCCGCCGGCGCGTGCGGAGATCGTGATTTCGCGGCCAACCTTGGTGAACATCTGGCCGCGCTTGGAATCATTGACGCCCTTCTGGCGCTTGATTTGCGCCCACTTTGAATGCCCAGACATGGTAGCAGCTCCTTTCGCCATGTCAACAATAGCGATGTGGTCATTGTATCACGTTCGAGACACACTCGACAAACCAACTACCAAAGGGAGGCCTAGGCTTGATCGCTATGATGACACCGTCTCGCACATACACTGAGTCCAACAACAGGCGGTTTCTCTCTAGCCGTTCTGCCGGCGTCGCCTTCTGCC
>CAYOEZ010000070.1:0-19974 GCA_964402955.1 uncultured Ktedonobacterales bacterium
GGTCATTGCCACGAGCGCCTGCACGCGGCGGAGATTGCTTCGCACAGAACGCTCGCAATGACGCGCACACAGAACGCCGCTCAGAAACTAACCATTGGTACGGCCGCGCCTGCCGATGGAAGTTTCCGTGCCACCGCATACCACCCAGGGGTATGGGATTCTCGCAATGACGATGCGGTAGTAGCAACAAGACGAGCGCACAGAACCAGCGCACAAAGCGAGCCTGCCCGTGGAGAGACCTCGGGCAGGCTGCATAAGAGATGCCAGGTACTCAGAACACGGGTGCTTTAACCCTTTACTGACCCTGCAAGAAGTCCCTGCATGAAGAACTTGCCCAGAACCAGGTAGACGACGATTGTCGGTAGGGCAGCGATCAGCGCGCCAGCCATCTGCACGTTCCACTCCGTGGTAAAGCTTCCAGCCAGGTTCTTGACTGCGATCATGACCGGAGACAGCGTGGGACGGCTCAGAACCACGACGCCGATCAGGTAGTCGTTCCAGATGTTGGTGAATTGCCAGATGCCGACGACGGCGAATGCCGGGAAGGCGATAGGCAGAAGGATGTAGCGATAGATGCCAAAGAAGCCGCAGCCATCGATCTTGGAGGCATCGAGCAGCTCATTGGGCACCGACGCAAAGTAGGTGCGGAACATGAGCGCCGTGATAGGGATGCCGAAGATGCAATGCGTCAGGATCAGCCCCAGCAATGAGCCGTACAGGTTGAGCGCCTGCAGCGTCTGTACCAGCGGGATCAGGATGCCCTGGTAGGGCAGGAACATGCCGACCAGGAACAGGATGAACAACGTATCTGATCCGCGGAACTTCCACTTGGCGAAAATGTAGCCGTTCATGGATCCCAGGAATGACGAAAAGAGCACCGCCGGCAGCGTGATGATCACACTATTGAGGAAATTGGGCGCCACCTTCGCCCAACCCGTGAGGAAGCCACTGGCGTCGAGGGTTTGCGGCAACTCCCACATCTTGGTGTAATCGACACGCGCGTACGGTTTGAGCGCAGTGATCACCAGGATATAGATCGGCATGATGAAGTATAGCGCCAGGGCGATCAGTGCGCCGTAGATGATAACTCTACCGAGGACGTGTTGCCACGTCAACACACGTTTGCGCTGCTTAACCGTCGCAGTGACAGCGGCCATCATTCCACCTCCCGGCGCATACTCATCAAGTAGGGTCCAACCAGGAACGCCGACAGGATGATCATGAAGGACGCAATGACGGCGCCCTGGGAGAACCTGCTTGTCTGGAAGATGGACTGGAACATGTAGAAGGCCATCGTGTCTGTTGTGAAACCTGCCCCGCTGCCGCTGATTGCCACCACGAGATCAAAGACACGGATGGAGCCCATGCCCGTCAGCACAAGCGCGGTAAAGGTGACCGGTGAGAGCATAGGAATGATCACGTTGCGGTAGAGGTCCCAGGTATTGGCGCCGTCGATCTGGGCGGCCTCCATGAGTTCACTGTTGATGCCACGCAGGCCGGCCAGATAGAGGGCCATGACATAGCCTGTGAACTGCCAGGCGCCGGCAAGCGCGATCGCCATGGTGCCATAACTGGCGGCGTACCACTTGTTGGCCAGGAAACCCAGCCCGACGTCGTTCAGGAGCAGGTTTATACCGGCCGGGGGGTACATGAGCCATCTCCAGGTGACGCCAGTGACGATGCCGGAGACGGCGAAGGGGAAAACGAAGATGGTGCGGAAGAGAGATTCTCCCTTAATGCGCTGGTTGAGCAGAGCGGCCATAATGAAACCCATGCCCATGCACAAGGTCATGAAAACGACAGCATACTGAACGAGATTGCGCAGGTCGATGCGCCAGCGATCGTCGTTGAGAAATAGCTCTTTCCAATTCGCCAAACCAACAAAGTCGTAGGTTGCCGTCCAGCCGCTCCAGTTGGTGAACGACACCCTGAATGTCCACAGGATAAAGCCGTAGACGAAGACAGCCACGGCGAGGATTGAGGGTAGAAGGACCATGAATGCTGTCAGTCTGTCGCCGCGCCAATTCTCTGGCCAGTGTCGCTTGAGGAATGCTGTAAGGGGGGCGGCGAAGCCGCCCCCCTTTGCGATCGTAGGTGTGCTACTTCCCGAAGTTTGCATTGGCGGCTGCCTTCACCAGGTTGGCGGCGGTCGTATCAACATCCGTCTTCTTGGCTGCCAGTTGGTTGACGATGTTCATGTAGTCCGTCATGAAGCTCAACTTGGATGCAGAGCCGTGAACGACGCTGGGGATGATTTTGTTTGACGCCCACTGCTTCAAGGCCCATTTCTGATACTCGCTATACTTGCTGACGTCGGCGTCGGTGCGGGCCGGGATGGAGCCCTTGGCCGGGTTGAAAGCATCCTGGCCTTCCTTCGAGCCGCAGATCTTCAGGAAGGCAATGGCGGCGTCCCTGTTCTTGACCTTCTTGGGCAGGACAAACGAGTCGGACAGCGCCTGGTAGATGTTGGGGTTGCCCGGAGCATCCGCCCAGCCAAAGTCGGTGAACTTCTTGGACCAGAACACGCCCGGCGTCCAGTCGCCCTGCACCATCATGGCAACTTTCTGGCCGATCATGAGGTCGTTGACGTCGCCCCAGGCGGTGCTCAGGTAGTTCGGGTTGGCGTAGGCCAGAACTTTGAGGGCCATGGTCAAGCCCTGCTTGATGGCAGGGTCGGTCCACGCGGTCGCGCCCGTGAACAGGCCGGCCCACTTCTCTGCGCCCATGTACTGGATGATCATGGTCTCGGTGACTTGCCCGTAGAAGCCAGGCGCGTTTTCGGCGACGGCCAGGGCGGGCAGATTCTTGGCCTTGAACTTCTCACCCAGGGTCAGGAAGTCCTCCCAGGTGGCCGGCGGCTTGGCGCCGATGTCGGCCAGCATCTTGGTGTTGTACCACAACACATTGGCGCGGTGGATATTGACGGGCACGGCGTAGAGCTTGCCCTTGTAGGTGGCGACGTCAATGACGCCCTTGGGGAACACCTTCTTGAAGCCTTCCGACTCATAAATGCTGTCGACTGGCTCCAGCAGGTTGTTCACCAGGTAGGGGTCGATCAACTCGCCACCCAGGTGAACCTGGAACGACTCTGGTGGGTCGCCGCCCATCATACGGGTCTGCAGGACGGCCTTCATGTCGCCGCCTGACGCCGTGCCGCCAGAGATGGCAGAGTTGACGATCTCAACCTTTGGATACTTGGCCTTGAAGACGTTGTACAAGCCATTGAGGGCTTCGACTTCGCCGCCTGAGGTCCACCAGGAGAAGATCTCCAACTTACCAGAGCCACCTGTCGTGCCGCCACAAGCGCCAAGCAGTGCTGCCGATGCTACACCGAGAGCCGAGACCTTGAGGAAA
Organism: uncultured Ktedonobacterales bacterium; assembly: GCA_964402955.1. Lineage (GTDB taxonomy): Bacteria > Chloroflexota > DTOL01 > DTOL01 > DAOUCN01 > CAYOEZ01. Next base: position 3,355 of record CAYOEZ010000070.1, read on the forward strand.
TCCCGCCGATTGATGGTCTTTCGAGTGTTCATTCCAACATTCCTCCTTTGGAAATATGGGAACATGGCACGCTAATCACATAGGATTCGCGTGCGTGACGCCGAAATCAAAGGGGCGTACGACACCAACCATACCTGGAGCAAAGATGCTGTGGAATTGTGAAGGCATGTTTCCGGTATGCCACCGGCAGCATAGAAGGGGAAAACTCAGTCATTGATAGTGAGGCGCACCGTGCATAGTGGTGGATGAACTTGGCACGCGTCAGGCATGCCGTATAGATATGCAACATCGCCTATCCACAAAACATTATAGCACAGCTTGCCTATGGAGTCAATAGCCGCGCGCACCATAATCATTCGCGGTGATCAGGCGACGCCAGCGCCAGACAAGTGAGGAACGCGGATTTGCGCAGAAACTGCCGCGCATGTCCATGCTACAGCTTGCATAAGCCGGTTCATCCGCAGTTTGTTCGGCGAGAATGCGCGTCCCAGCATAGCCGTCCGCTAGACAACCAGCAGCCGCGCCGTGGCGCGGATATCGACAGACGAGCCGCCCACCATCACCTCGACCGCTCCCGGCTCAACCACAAAGCGATCCGTCTCATAGTAGGCAAGCTGGTTGGCTGCGAGCGTGAACGTGACCACCTTGCTCTCGCCGGCTGCCAGGCTAACGCGCGCAAAGCCCTTGAGATCCTTGAGCGGACGGGTGACCCTGGAGTCCGGGTAGCGCACATAAAGCTGGACGACTTCATCCCCGGCGATCTTGCCCGCGTTCTTGACCTCGATGCTCACCTGCGCCTGCCCATCCCTCGCTATATGCGCTGTCTCCAGGCGCATATTCGAGTACTCGAAGTGCGTGTAGCTCAGCCCGTAGCCGAAGGGGAAGAGCGGATGCCCGTCGAAGTAGCGGTAGGTGTGGCCGGCCATGTTGTAGTCGGTGAACGGCGGCAGTTGCTCGACGGATGTGTAGAACGTGACCGGCAGTCGCCCGGCGGGGTTGTAGTCGCCAAACAACACATCGGCGATGGCTGCGCCACCCGCTTCGCCGGGATACCAGGCTTCGAGAATCGCTGGCACATGAGCGCTGGCCCAGTTGACGGCCAGGGCGCTGCCATTGAGCAGCAGGAGCACAACCGGTTTGCCCAGATCGTGCACCTTCCTGAGCAAATCCTCCTGGACCCGCGGCAGGGCAATGTCGGTGCGGTCACCGCCCGAGAAACCTTCGACCTGCACGTCCATCTCCTCACCTTCCAGGTTGGCCGACAGTCCCATCACCATCACCACCACTTCGGCCCTGGCCGCTGCCTCCAGCGCCGCAGCCTCCTCGTCCATGCCCGGAAGCGCCCACAGCAATTGCACCTGTGGTTCGCGCCCATCGCTCATAAAATCCAGGCGGATGTTGTAGAGCCGCCCTGCCTCCAGAGTCAGCCGGCAGGCGCGGGTAAAGGTGTGGTGGATGTTGTGAGCATAGGGGATGACGTCTTTGCCGTCGATATAGAGCGCGTAGCCACTGCAGCCCTTGACGCCAAGCGCATAGTCGCCGCTGACCGGGGGAATGAGCCATCCTGACCAGTGCACCGAGAAGTCGTCGGTCGGCAGCCCGCCCAGCGGCGAGGCGTTGCTCCAGCAGAAATCAACCAGCGCATCGACCCGTTCCAGCGCGGCGTCGCCGCTGAACGTGGCATTGGCGACGTAAATAGCGCTGAGGCCGGTCTGGCCGCGCCCGCCCGTGGCCGGCCGCAGGTTGGCAGGTGGGATGACGCTCAGGACGGGAACTCCCTTGACCAGATCGCAGCCGTGCGCATAGTAGACTTTAGTCGCCGCAGAGACCTTGCTGCGTATGCCTTCGAGCGGGGTAACGGCGCGGGAGGGCGTGCCGTTGTAGTTGCCCAGCAGCACGGCCACATCGTCGGCGTTTGGCCCGATGACAGCGATCGAGGAGATATCCTTGCGCAGCGGCAGGATTTCCTTCTCGTTCTTGAGCAGCACGATCGATTCGCGAGCAGCCTGCAGCGAGAGGGCGCGGTGCTCCGGCGAGCCATTGACGGTGATGGGAACTTGGGCGTAGGGATTCACGTCTGGGGGATCAAACATGCCCAGCTTCATGCGCGCCGTGAACAGCCGCGTGAGGGCCTGGTCAATTGCCTGTTCACCGATCAGACCCTGCCGCACCGCGTCGCGCAGCGCCAGGAAAGCTTCGCCGCAATTCAGGTCGCAGCCCGCCTTGACGGCCAGTGCCGCCGCTTCCTCGACCGTCTTGACCAGAGCGTGGCCCTGGTAGAGGTCGCGAATTGCCCAGCAGTCCGAAACGACATAGCCGTCGAATCCCCATTCTTTGCGCAGAATCTTCTCGAGAAGGGTGGGGCTGGCATTGCAGGCCTCGCCGTTGGTGCGGTTATAGGCGCCCATGACTGAATAGACTTTTGCCTCTTTGATGAGAGCCTCAAAGGCCGGCAGATAGGTTTCGCGCAGGTCACGCTCGCTCACCCGCGCATCGAAGCGGTGGCGCTCCGACTCGGGCCCGCTGTGTACAGCATAGTGCTTGGCCGTGGCCACCAGCTTGAGATAGCGCGCGTCATCGCCTTGCAGCCCTTTGACGAAGGCCACGCCCATGCGCCCCGTCAGGTAAGGGTCTTCGCCGTATGTTTCCTGCCCACGCCCCCAGCGCGGATCACGGAAGATGTTGATATTGGGCGACCAGAAGGTAAGGCCGGCGTAGATGTCGCGCACGCCATGCTTGAGGAAATCGTGATGTTTGGCCCGCGCCTCATCGGAGATGGTCGTGGCGACCTGATGCATGAGCTTAGTGTCCCAGGTTGCTGCAAGACCAATCGCCTGCGGAAAGGTGGTGGCGATGCCGGCGCGAGCGACGCCGTGCAAGCACTCGTTCCACCAGTTGTACGCGGGGATGCCCAGACGCTCGACCTCTGCAGCGCCGTGAATCATCTGCGAGATTTTCTCGTCGAGTGTCATTCGAGAAACCAGGTCGGCCACCCGTTTTTCGGTGGGCAGCGTAGGGTCAGTGAAGGCCATTGCTGTCTTGTTTGCCATATGCTCTCCTTTGTGCACAATGCTGCGGGCCACACGGGTATTTTACCATACACGGTCAAGAGGGTGGCAGAATCAAAATCTCGCCGCGCGTTGCGTAGACCGGGATTGTGCCCGGTGTCGACCACATGCCGCGGGACAGGTACCGGGCACAATGCCCGGCCTACAAGTCAATCAGTACTTGCCGTAGGTTTGTGCTACCTCAACCAGGGCGCGGATGTTGGCGTCGGGCGTGTCTCGCCCGCACTGGTCGCCGGTGGACAGAATGAAGCCGCCGCCCGCTCCTGCCGCGTCGATGGCTGCTCGCGCCTCTCCTGCGACATCGGCAGCGCTCCCCAGCAGCATCACGTTGGTCGTGCTCAGGTTGCCCATCAGCGATAGCTTGTGCCCGTAGAGCCGCTTCATCTCTGCCAGGTCGCAGTCGCCCATGGGGGCGACTTCCAGAGGGTTGATGCAGTCCAGATCGGTTTCTTCGGCGCACCACTTGATCAGGCATTGTTCCTTGCCGCAGGAATGAATCATCGTCGGCACGCCGGCCTCACGCGCCATACGTGTCAGCTTCTTGATCGTGGGCAGCGATAGCTCACGGGCGATGGTTGGCGATTGCAGCGTGATCGTGCCGGACGCGCCCAATAGGATGAAATCGGGACGCTGCTCGAGCACCATCTCCATCTGCCTGACAAGCTGTTGCTCTTGCCACTCGCGCATCCGCTCGATCAGGTCACGCCGGTCATAGTAAAGGTAGGTGAGGGTCTCAATGCCGCCCTGAACCAGGCCAAACCAGGCGTGGAAGCCCGGATAGCCCAGACTGACGCCGAATGCGCCCAGCTCGCCCAGCGCCTGCCGCTGGCGCTGCAGCAGCGACGGATTGTAACCCAGCGGCGGGGCAAACCAGTCCTTGAGCAGATCGCACTGGCGCGCAACGTCATCGATGGCCTTTTTCGTCAGCGTCGGCGGGTCGGCGATGTAGTATGTCGTCTCGTAGTCGTAGGGTCTGTTGTTGAGCCGGCCGCGTGTGCGCACCAGCCAGCGTTGCGGCGTCTTGGTCATATCTTCGATGGCTTCATGGCGCTCGCCGGGCCACTGGTACTGCATGTCGCCGTAGGTGAACCAGCCATCGATCCCGAAGTACTTGACGGAATCGATATATGCCTGCCAGAGGGGCGGCTGCTTGAAGTAGTAGACCTCCCAGAACGGCTTGCCGGTCAAGCGGCAGGGGATCATGTTGGAGATGTCGGGCGCGACTGGTATTCGGTCTGGCTGCTCGTTCTTGATGGCGGCGATCATGCGCTGGCGCGGGGTCATGGTGGACATGTCAAGCCATCCGGAAAGGTCGATGGCATTCGTCAGGGTGTCTCCTTCGCCGGGAGGTGTTTCCGGATGAACTCCGCAATGCGCTTGTCGCCGAAGCCGTCCCAGACACCGAAACGGAAGGATAGACTTCCAGCTTCTTGAATCACAGCCCAAAGAGCCGTGGCCAAGTCGGAATCGTCGTATGGAAAGAGCATCTTTCTGATCGGCGAATCTGTGATCAGGCTGAGTGCTGCCGGCTCTGTTCGAGTGGCGTAGTAGAGAGCGAAGCTTGGATAGAAGGCGCTGCTGTCTGCTATCTGCGTATCACCGATCGCGGTAATACCGCACAGAAAGTCGAATTGGCAAAGGCTATCGAGCACCGCTTCATCCTCTGGCCCAACGTCCGGTCGAAGGCAAGAATGGCTGTCTGTCTGCAGGCGTCCCAGCGCTACCAACGACGGTTTGCCTCTAGATGTCCCTGCGTCGTCGAATCGACCCGCTCTGGAGGCCATAGTCAATCCGTGTCTGAGCCACGACGCGTATCGCTCAAAGTCGCCATCCTTGCGCGGGCGAAGTACCAATGCCCGGACTCCGTCCCAGCTACAACCGCGGACGCACAAGGCGCCAAGTGCCATGACTCGTTCGATGACGTCAAGCCAGAGATCCGGTGCGTTGAGGCATTTGAGATCCTTGGCCTGGCCGTATTGGTTGAAGCCCAGACTGTAGATGCGGGCAAGGGCCCTGATGCCTTCGTCACGCCATTTCGGACGATCGAATGTTATGGTTATCGCTACAAGGCATGCGAGCCGATCCAGCAGCGCCAGCAGATCATCACGCTTGCCCTCCTCAGCAATAAGACGGCCGGCGTCAAGCACACTATTATTGATGAACATGCGCAGCGCGATGTCATCATTGGCCCGAAGTAGTTCAAGCGCCATGGTCTCAAACGTCGCTTCATCGGGTTGCCGTGTCAGGGCTGCAATGGGGATGGGTGCTATCTGAGGGGTAACAACTGGCAGTTGTGGCTGAACACCAGTTGCGCCCGTCGTAGTACTGGTGGTGCCCGCTCTGAGCCTAAGACGGTCAAGGATCAGGTCTAGCCCACCCTGGTACTTGTCATCAGAGGTGAAATCAGCATAGAGCTTGCCCCTCAGAAACCCAGGCATGTTGCAGCTTTGCTGGAGCAACGGAAGTACCTTGACGCGATGCCCTGCGATCTCTTCGTTGAGAGCGATCTCAACCTCTCGTTGCACCCAGTCCGACGCTACGGACTTCGGAGACAAGACAACGGCAAGATAGTCCATCTCGTCAATACCTTCCTGTATCCTCTGGATGAGCGAGTCGCCGAGCTTGATCTCAGCCTCGTCTAGCCAGACGCGAGCACCAGCACTCTGCAAGTCAGCGGCTAGACGCCTGACCAACGGCTTGTCAGCATGTGAGTGACTGAGAAAGATGCCTGGTTTGCGGGGCTGAGATGATTGCTCGGACATTGGTTGTACCTCTCGTCAACAGGAACCACGCGTTATACAAGACCAGCAGTATCTACCCCACCCTTCAGGAAAGGCTTCACTTTGACCAGAAGCGCGTTGAGATGCCGGAAATCCGTCAGTCCATCGTGATGTAGTCGACCAACGATGACACCCGGATGCCTGCCCTGGCTTGCTGCAAACTCCTCGATTTTGGCGCGCGAGAAAAAGGGGCGGGCCGCGGCCAGAAAGGCGGCATACGCTTGAGCATTGACGAGCCAGTCCGAAGCCATGCGGTTGGCTTCGCTTTCCTGACCATCTGTGCTTTCATCGTTAAGGTTGTCCACATAGGTCTCCGAGTGTCCGGCGACGATGTGGGCAAGCTCGTGCATGAGCGTGAACCAGAACCAATCAATGCGATCATAGCGCAGGGTGATGGCAACAACCGGGCGCCCAGCCTGATACCAGGCTGCTCCGTCGACATAAGTCTTGGGCAGGTGCGGCACAATGACGAAGTGGACGCCAAGGGAGCACAACACGTCTGGAACTCGCGCGACATCTTCGGGCTGCGAAGCAAGGGCCAGCACGTTTGGTATGGCCGCACGAAGAACGGCTGGATCATAGGCAGCCGTGTGCTGGACACTGGCAAGGTTTTCCACCCTCTTCGCCCACGCCACCTGCGCGCTGTATTCTGGCCCACGTGCCACACTCTGGCGAAAAGAGACGGCAAAGCGGGGGGTCTCATCGGGCGAGGATATCCCCAGAAAGTCGCACACGGCTTTCTCCAGCTCATCCACTGAGTCGCTGGCGCTAATCCAGCCACGCTTGATCATTTCGGCGACAGGCGCGATGCTATAAAGACGGCTCTTGCGGGCAATGGTCGCTCCGTTTTTCTGCTGCTGGGCCAAATGGAGCTGATAACTGGCTTCGAGGTTCAGCCACAGCGCTGGCGACGTACCGAACGCAGCGGCCAGCTCCACAGCCGTCTCCGGCGTGATGCTCTTGTTTCCGTTGATGATCTCATTGATGGCCTGCGTGGGTCTCCCCATGATCGCCGCCAGGTCTTTCTGCGTCCAGCCACGCGCCTCTATCTCCCGGTTGACGATCCGGCCTGGCGGTACGGCCCTGGCTGGCATCAGAGTCTGGCTCATAATTGGCTCCCTTTCCTTTGCCTGTTTTTCATTGATAGTGCTTGCTTATCTGTAGGATCGTCACAATGTACCCCTGGCGATCCTGCTCCAAGGTTATCTCCAGCCGCCACCGGTCGTGCAAGATGAGAGACCTGTCTCCCTTTCTGTCACCCTTGAGCTGCTCGAAGTGGAGCCACTCCAGCGCATACAGGTCTTGTGGCGAATCGGCCGCCTGAATCGTTGCCAGCAGTTCAAAGAAGGCATCAACGACGGGCGGCGGGTATTTGTGAGCTCCCTTCTCTTCGGTGTACAGCCTTTCTAGTTTCGTAGACTTGAATCGAATTCGCAAGTTGTCCGCTCCTAGCTATGCACGTCGTCTCCATCGGGCAATACTCATCGTTGCTCCCCGGTCTGCTGGCCACTGTATTTTAGCACACACACGCTGAAATGTCAATACACCTATTCACCTTAGGGGTGAATAGGTGTATGAGAAAGCCGTGACCAGCGCCTCATCTGCCCCGTAGCCGATAGCGGTTAGCAGGGCGCCAAACCAGCGCGCGGCGCTGCTCGGGCCGTAGCCGCCTGCATCCTTCGCCCAACGGGTGGGACAATAGCCATACAGGCCGTTGGCGTAGCCGGCAATGAGGGTGGACTCTGGTTTCAGGGCGCGTTTGATCTGCAGCGCAATGTCTGAATAGGTCTCAAACGGCAGCCCGACCAGGCGCACGTCACCCAGTCGCGCCGCAAAGACCTCTGCGGACAGCGACACGGGGACAGCGTTGCTGACCAGCGCACGCTGCATCTCGGCAGCCCACTGCAGCATGGCCTCAGCCGTTAGCCTCTCCACCGCAGCGGGCGAGTGCGCTCGCTGTGTCTGCCAGATGCGCACCATCTCCGCCAACTCTGCCGGCGACGGCGCAGGATCGAGCGGTACATCCACCTGTGTGCTCGCCACACGCAGCGCCACGTCGCCGCTGCGCGGCGCTGTTGCCAGCGCCGCCATTGCTGCATCGGTGAGCGCCTTGCCGATATGTTGCGTGTCAGCGTGCGTGCCCTGGCCCCAGCCGCGCACCTGCTGCACCAGCGGGTCCACATCGCCGCAAGCGCCCTGCAAGACAAGCGTCACGCCGCCGCGTGCTCTTGCTGTCTGCGCCGCCGCTGCCCCCGGCCAGTCACCGGAAAACTCAAGGTTATCAGGTCCCAGGACGACGGCGTGCGTCGCGTAGTTGAGAATCGTCGCCACGGCTCTACCGTCGGGCGCGTCGAAAGCCAGTACAAACAACTCCTCGTCGGTGGGATGGGAGATGTCCTGCCGGTTGAAGCCGATACCAGTGACAGTTGTCGTGGCAAAGGCCATCTGTGCTGGCGCAAGCTGCGCGGGCAGGCCGGTAACAAGCTGCACAATCTTGTCTTCGGCGTGGTGCAGCCAGCCGTCGTCGACATGGCCCATGACGCCGCGCAGCGGCATGCTGGCCGGTCCGGAATGCGTATGCGTGCAGCAGATCATGATGTGACCGGCGGGAAGCGACGTTTGCTCGCTGATGCGCCGCCGCATAGCGCCGACCGCCGCAGGGGCGAGGCCAAGCAGATCGCAGGAAACGATCGCCAGTTGCCGGGCGCCGTCGTCGAGCAGCACGGCGCGGACCATGATCGGGTCGTGCGTCCCCTGCGCCGGCGTGATGCGCCGCGCATAGCCCGTCATCCAGATGCCGGGATAGGGAGCGAGATCAACCTGCCCGGCGGCCGCTCGTAGGGTCGTCATTTGCCACCTCAGCGCTGTACGCACAGACTTTGCGCACCGCCGCGACAATGCCGCGCATCGCATCCTCGTCAGCCAGCAGCATGCTCTGCGACAGCCACACGGCGTCGGCGCAGACCTGCTCACAGACGGGACACGACACCTGTGTGTAGTCTGTCTCCCTGCCGTAGTACGGGCACGAGCGCGGACAGAAGGCCGGGCCGGCGCCTGTGCTCTGAAAGAGCGGGTTCTTATAGAGCGGCATTGGCCAGCCCGGGCTAGCCGGCACGCCTTCGGCGGCAAGCGCCTTGAGGAACTGGTCACGCGTGATGCCGAGCACAGAGGAATCGACGCGCAAGGCGTAGAAGTGATAGCTGCGCCGGGTCATGCGTGGCTCGTTAGCCAACGTGATGATACCGGGAATGCCATGCAATCCGGCATCGAGAATGGCGGCGTTAGCCTGGCGCGTCATTGTCTGCTGTTCAAGGCGGGAGAGTTGGGCGAGCAGAATGGCGGCCTGAAACTCAGTGAGGCGAAGATTGCTGCCCATGATGAAGTGGCGATACCAGGGCTGGCCGGAGCGACGGCCACAGTTGGTGTAGGAGCGGCACTGCGCCGCCAGTTCCTCGTCGTCGGTGAGGATGATGCCGCCCTCGCCGCTGCTGATGTTCTTCGACGCCTGGAAGCTGAAGACGCCGCAATGGCCGAGCGCTCCCGCTCCCTTGCCCTTCCACCGGCTGCCCCAGGCGTGGCAGGCGTCTTCGAGGACAGCCAGGTTGTGCGCCCGGGCAATGGCGTTGAGGCGATCCATATCGGCAATGTAGCCGCCCACATGGACGGGGATGATCGCCCTGGTCCTGGCTGTGATCTTGCGCCGCACGTCGTCGGGGTCGATGCTCAACGTGCTGGCCTCGATGTCGGCGAAGACCGGGATGGCATTGACGCGCAGCACGGCGCTGGCTGTGGCCATAAAGGTGTAGGGCGGGACGATCACTTCGTCGCCGGCGCCGACCCCCAGGGCCAGCAGAGCTGTCTCCAGAGCCGTTGTGCCGCTTGTGCAGCTCACGCCAAAGCGGGCATTCTGGAACTTGGCAAAGGCCGCCTCGAACTCAGCCACTTTCTCGCCATACCACCATTCGCCCGACTCAAGGACGCCGTTGAGCGCCGTGCGCTCCTCGTCGCCCCAGATCGGCCAGCGCGGCCACGCCACATCGCATGCTTGCGTACCACCGTTCAGCGCCAGATGTGCCATTCCCTATCCTCCTCGATTGGTCCAGTCGAGTATACCACATTGTGTGGCGCTTTCGGAAGGCCTCAGGCCTGAGATTCGGACGAAATGCGGCGCGCTGTCAGTAGTCTTGTTTCTCTATAAGTAGGAAGATCCGAAAGAGGCAGCCGGCCATGGCCGGCTGCCTCTGCATACGAGAAGCCAGCGGCTTACTTGGACGATTTGGCGTGGGCCCAGCGTCGCAAGGTCAGGCCCAGGACGACGGCGGCGCCACCGAGAAGACCGAACAGTTCAACGGGCAGGCGGTTGCCGGACTTGGGCAGGGCAGCAGGCTGAGCCGCAGCGGCTGGTTGCGCCGCTGTGACGGGCGCCGCTGTTGCGGCCAGCGCAGTGACGATAAAGCCACCCATGTTCTGGGCGTGTTCGTAGGTCGTTGTTGCTCCGCCTTCTCCCTTGGCCGGCTTCGTGCTGTTGCCAGTCAACGCCAGGTCGGCATTCTTCACGATATCAGCCGCGATAGGCGTGGCTGCGGCAGCGTCGGCTGCCTTGAGCAGCGCCAACGCCTGGTCACGAGATGGCGTCGCCCAACCCACCACATTGTCGGCCGTATCAGCAACGTGCGTAGAATGTAGTTTCACGTAAGCGCTTGCATCTGGCGTTGCAGCAGCGAACAATGCATGCTGGCCTGCGCCTTTGGCGTATTCCAGCAGACCGAAACCGTCGCCCGGGTTCTCGACCTTACCGTCAGCGTTGCGATCACCGAAGTTTGGTCCCTTGGAACCTTCGACGATGTTGATGACATGCTCGGCATGCTGCTTTGCCGCTGCCAGATTGCCTGCCTTGACAGCATCCTGCAGGAGACGTGCATGCTGGGAGAGAAGCCTCGCCTGCGTCAGGGCGCCGACAGCCAAACCAGTCTTGTTGGGGGCTGCGTCCCACTGATAAATAACGTGGCGGACGTGCGCGAGCGACTGGGTGGGCGCTCCCAAAGCTTGCGCCACAACCGTTCCCTTGGGCGCGGTCCCCGCTGCATCGGCTTGCAGCTCAGTAGTGACCACGAACTTGTTGTATAGCCCAATGATGTTCTCGCCCTTTGGGGAGGTGAAGGCAGCATTTCCGCTGCCATCGGCGCCCACGGTCACGGCGCCAGTGTTGACCATTGTCTTGCCATCATCACTGACGAGCCATCCCACGTACACTTTGCCGGTGGCCGCAGGCGTCAGGCCGGTGAGGCTGATCACGATCTTGTCGCTGAATGCCTTGTCATCGCGGACAGTGACCGAGCCTGCGGTAGCGGCGAAGGCGATGCCGGCAAGCGCCAGTGACGCGACAACAACCAGCAGGGTAACGATCGATAACGTGCGTTTCATGTATTTCTCCTTGTCCATTGTGTATGGAACAACTGCAATCTATACCTTATTTGGTGTCCACTACCCGGACATGATCCACGTGTGGTGTGTCTCCCCCCTATCATTAGTCTAACAGAGGCTCATATAGTAGCAATATGCTTATATCACAACGCGCTGAAGATGTCAATAGGGAAACTGCTCTGAGTTACGATCTCATCTCAGCTTGGGCCTCTTGAGAAGAATCGTGAAGCGTGGTACAATAGGGACATCCAGAACCGCCAGGAGAAGCAATGACCAACGACTTCGACGCCATCATCGACAGGCGACCCTCCGAAAGCGAAAAATGGCGCCACTTTGACGCCGATGTTCTTCCCCTGTGGGTCGCCGACATGGACTTTCGCTCACCCGAACCGGTGATTCAGGCGCTACGCGACAGGGTCGAGCATGGCGTCTACGGCTACGGCGGCGACGCCAAAGAGCTGCGAGCTGTCATTGTCGACCGGCTACAAACACGCTACAACTGGCGCGTTGCCCCAGAGGCAGTCGTGCTTCTCCCCGGTGTTGTACCCGGCTTCAATGTCGCCTGCCGGACATTCGCCAGCCCCGGCGATGCCGTTCTGGTGCAGCCCCCCGTCTACCCGCCCATCATGACCACGCACATCCAGGCGGGCCTGACTAATAGCGAAGCCCCACTGACAGCGCACGCCGACGGCACATACACGCTCGATCTCGACGTCTTTGAACGGGCCATCACCAGCCGCACACGAGTCTTCCTGCTGTGCAACCCGCACAACCCGGTGGGACGCGTCTTCACCGCCGCGGAACTGAAGGGCATGGCCGATATCTGCCTGCGTCACAATGTCATGATCTGTTCCGACGAGATTCATTGCGACATCGTCTACGGGCGCCGCCAGCATGTGCCCATCGCCAGCCTTTCCCCGGAGATTGAGCAGCAGACTATGACGCTGATGGCGCCCAGCAAGACATTTAACATTCCCGGCCTCAAGCTTGCCTTTGCCGTCATCCCCAACCCGGAGATGCGCCAGACGTTCTGTGCCATGCAGCGTCCGCTCGCGGGCGGCGCCAACATTCTGGCCGAGGTCGCCGCGCTGGCCGCCTACCGCGACAGCCAGCCGTGGCTCGACCAGGCGCTCGCCTATCTCGAAGCCAATCGCGACTACGTCGTCGAATACGTACGCACGGCCATGCCCACGCTGAGTGTGAACAAACCGGAAGCGACATTCCTGGCCTGGCTTGACTGCCGGCGCGCCGGTATTCCCGTCACACCGTGCGAGTACTTCATCGCCAAAGCCAGGGTTGCCCTCAACGATGGGGCAAGCTTTGGCCCCGGCGGCGCAGGATTTGTCCGGCTGAACTTCGGCTGCCCGCGCGCAACCCTGACTGAAGCGCTGGACAAGATGCGTAGCGCGCTGGCCTCTTTACATGCGTCCAATTAGTAGGTATAATACTGTCGTCCACACGGCCAGGGAATTCCCCCATCATAAGGACGGAGCATCGATGCCTTCACTTCACCGAACCCACCAAATCGTCACCGGTGTGTTGCTTGTGGTGGTCCCACTCGTTATGGTCTCAGTGTACGGCATGGCTCAGTCCCACGCTCAGGCCGACTCGTCGACGATGGTCAGCAACGAGCGCGCCCTGGATACGGCAAGAAACCCTTCCTCTCGTGGCGCACGAGTCCCCCAGGGCGCCGCGACCAGCCTGCCAGATACGGCCAGCGTCAGCCCGCTACAGACACCCACGCCAGCGCACACAGCCGTCAAGACGGCAACCACAACTGCGACCATTGTTCTGACGCATACGCCGACACTGATGCCCGCGCCGCCCACCGCCACGCCCACGCAGACGCCTTTGCCTCGCCCGACTCGGCCGTTCAAATATGCGGTCCAGGAGGGAGACACCCTGTGGGATCTGGCGGAGCGCTTCGGCATCGATGTCGATAGCATCGTCTGGTCAAATGAGCGGCTGGAAGAGGACCGCGATGCGATTTCGATCGGCCAGGAGCTGCTTATTCCACCCGTCACGGGCGCGCTGCACACCGTCGCTCCCGGCGATACGCTGACCTCGATTGCCAACTTCTACAAGGTCTCCATGGAGACCATTGGCGACTACGCCGCTAACCAACTTCTGGAGCCCTACAAGCTTTCGATTGGAGAGGTGCTCGTCATTCCCGGCGGTAAGAAGCCGGCCATCACGCGCTGGGTCAGCACTGAGAAAGGCAGCCTGGCTGTCAACGTGCCCGCCAGCAAGGGGCGCTTCGTCTGGCCCGTGGCCGGCCTGCTCACCCAATACTTCTCGCGCACCCACTTCGCCATCGACATCGCCAACCGCATGGGCACGCCCATTCGGGCTGCCGCTGCCGGCGTCGTGACATTCGTCGGTGAGAAGTCTGGCGGATTCGGCAACGCGGTCATGGTTGACAATGGTGAGGGATACAGCACGCTCTACGCACACCTCGAGACTTTTAGCGTCGCGATTGGCGATCACGTGGCGCAGGGGCAACAGCTTGGCGAGATGGGCTGCACCGGCATTTGCACGGGACCGCATCTGGACTTCCGCATCTATTACCAGGGCGGCGCAGTCAACCCCATGAGCTACCTGCCCTAAAGCTAGCCGGGTGAGAACAACAGCGGCGTGACGACACATGTGTCGTCACGCCGCTTCTTAGTATGCCAGGCATCCCTCTCCCAGCAGATCCCGCAGCGGGTCGAACTCCTGCGGGCCAAAGCCCAGGTGCAGGTGCAATCGCCAGCCCTCGGCATAGGCAAACCGCCCACTCAGCGTGCCCACCTGTTGGCACATCGCATCCATCTCTTGTACGTACGCGCCTATGCCCTGGCTTGCATCCAGCCAGGCCTTCTGCGTGACGTGCATGGACAGCATGCTCCGTTTTTGCGGCATGACGTCGCCGACGTCGACGTAGTGGGTGGGACGGATCAGTTGGCGCAGACTATCATGCAGGCCATATGGCTCGGCGTGGTAAAGGGCGACGTCTGCCAGGTAGGGCGGTTGGGCAGGATCGCTGGCGTAGTTGGGAACGCCTCGCGCAAACGCAGCCGTCACCGCCAGACGGCAGGTGTTGGCGTGGTCTTCCATATAGTCCTGCGGCGATGGAACAAGCAGGATGTTGGGCTTGACCTGGCGGATCACCGCTGTCGTTTTCGCCAGCAACCCTGGTTCGTAGAAGATCGCCAGGTCATCGGCGATGGGCTTGTGCAGGGTGGCGCCGGCCGCGCCGGCCGACGCCTCAGCTTCGGCCTGGCGCAGGCGAGCAATCTCCTCCCGTCCATGTGTCGTCGAGCCACAGCAACCATTGGCCAGGTTCCACATGTGAATCTCTGCCCCGGCCTGTTTGAGACGCAGCAGCGTCCCGGACATCATGAACTCGATGTCATCGGGATGCGCTCCAATCGCCATGGCAATCCATTGCGTCATCGCATTCCATCTCCTTTGTGTCTGTGTACATCCCCGTGCAGTCACGATACGGACACCTGTCTTCATTCCGTGTGTTCTGTGTATTCCGTGGTTAGATCGCTTATCCGCATCGGGCATCAACCACGGAACAGACGGAAAACACGGAAGAGACAAGGTAAGGGTTTCCTTCGGTGTGTTCTGTGCATTCAGTATAAGGACGCCTGACCTAGCAGGAGCGTCCGGTGCAGGGCAAGAGCCAGACCTATTCACTGCCGGCCAGCCTGTCCCAGAATGCCTCCGCCGTGAGCGGACAGTGGACTTTCAATGGCGAGTCGGCAAGCGAAACGCAAGCGGGCGCCAGGCTGGCGCTCAGCTTTCGGGCCGAGGACGTCTACCTGGTCATGACCAGCGAGCGCGCGGTGGACGTCAAAGCCTCGATTGATGCGGCGTTGACCAATCACAGCGAGGACGTCAATGCACAGGGCTTCCTGACCGTATCAGAGTCTCGGCTCTATCATCTGGTGAGTCTGGACCAGATGCGGCAGGCTATGGCCACCCTGGAGTTCACAGGTGCGGGCGTCGACGTCTACGCCTTCACGTTTGGAGCATGAAGCAGCCTCCAAACCCTAAGGGTTTCTAAAACCCTTAGGGTTTGGACATGGTTTGGAGTGGCTCGTGTCGGCCTTACAGGCTGTAGACTGCAGCGTAGCCGCGGCAGGGCTGCCCACGCACAACGCTGAGCAGGCCACGCGTTAGCTCCACCACCACGGCAGCCGTGGTCTGTATGTCGCCCGGCCCCGGCAGGTGGCGGCAAATACTGCGCGGGTAGCCGCTATGATCGGTCAGGCAGTGCAGCGCCAGCGGAGCGGTCAGGCGCCCTCGCTCGGCCGCAAGCAACTGTGTCAGGCGCTCGTGGCGGCGACGTGAACCGCTCATCTCCGGCTCTGTCCAGCGCTCATACTGTGCCAGCTGTGACAGGGGATGGTTGGTATGGACGAGGATGCCGCCCGTCTGCTCAACCACAGCATTCCCCTGGCCGCAGTGCTCCAGGCCAATGGCGCGCCCTGTGCGGTCGCCGATCACCAGGTTGCCGCCGCCCCGGCCGCAGATGCCGTAGCGACCGACGAGCGCCACGACCTCGTTGATGCCGCTTGCTTCCAGCGCCAGGCGACGCAGGAGCGACCAGGGCAGCTTGCCCTCGCCTGTGTTGCGTACAGCCATGGAATTGCCGAACACCGACATGCCCGAGCTTGAGCAGCCAAAGACCCCCAACTCACCGGCATAGGGCATCTGCAACAGATCGGGGCGCCCCTTCTGGTACATGGCCAGCACGACGTAGATGTCAGCCGAAAGCGCGCCGGTATCCTTCGTCTGGCCCACCAGCGGCTCCCCGCCCAGCGTCACCTCACCGCTGCAGCCGAACGCAGTGTACTCCTCGGTCGTCTTCAGGGCAGGCAACAACTCGTCGCGCATATTGAGAAGGTAAATGTCGTCGATGCTCACATCGGCCCCGCGTGCAATGCCGTGCATCTCCTCCACCATGTGTGGGGCCAGTTGCTCGTACATCGGCAGGCAGCTGGTAGCCTGGCGCGCCACCATTGGGGGTTCTCTGGCGACTGCAGCGCCATCAAGGTCTTCTGGTTGTAGAGGTGCAACAGAATGCGCACCCGGGCCAGTTCTCCGTACTGCTTGCCAATCTCGAAGGGAGTCCCACGCACAGCGATCAGCGGGAGAACATAGGGTGTGTATGGCAAGGTATCCTCCTGTGTTCAGGATAGCGCGAATGACTGACAGCAGTGTAGCAGAGGGCTGGCACGAGGTCAAGACCACTCCCAGAAAGAAACACGGGGAAACCACAAGAGGGGGAGGCGGCCAGATCGGCAAACTGGCATCTGAGCGTGGAATGTGGTATCATAGCGGGGCTGCATAGAGAG
>CAYOEZ010000071.1:0-19487 GCA_964402955.1 uncultured Ktedonobacterales bacterium
CAGATTCTGCCCACCGGCATCACCAGCTACGAGCACGTCATCTCCATGCCGTTCAACGAGATTCCCGCCGAGAACGACCTGGAACGCGCCGCCAAGATGGTGCAAAAGTGCATCGAAGTGCGTGGCGTCAAGGTGCGCATCTCCAATATTCCCATTCCCGTGCCCTACGGCTCGGCGTTCGAGGGCGAGGTCGTGCGCAAGGCCGACATGCGCGTTGAGTTCGGCGGCCGACGGTCGCACTGCTTCGAGTTTCTGCACATGGCGCCCTTCGACGACATCGAAGACGGCAAGATCACCGTTGTGGGCCCCGACTTCAAGAATGTACCTGATCAGGGCTCGATCGACATGGCCATTGTGGTTGAGGTCGCCGGGCGCAAGATGCACGAAGACTTCGAGCCCGTCCTGGAGCGCCAGATTCACCACTTTGTCAATGGGGCGTCGGGCATTCAGCACATCGGCCAGCGCGACATCACCTGGCTGCGCATCAGCAAGACGGCGTCGGACAAGGGCTTCGATCTGCGCCACTTCGGCGATATTCTGCATGCCCGCTTCCATGCCGACTTCGGCGCAATTGTCGACAAGGTACAGGTAACGATCTATACCGACAAGGCTGACCCCACGACGTGGCTGGACAAGGCGCGCCTTGCCTACCAGTACCGCAACGTCCGCCTGGCCGATATGACCGACGAGTCCGTGGAGGAGTTCTATTCCTGCACACTCTGCCAGTCGTTTGCGCCCAACCATGTCTGCGTTGTGTCGCCCGAGCGCCTGGGCCTCTGCGGCGCCTACAACTGGCTCGACTGTAAGGCATCGTTCCAGATCAACCCCACCGGCCCCAACCAACCGATCAAGAAGGGGCGCCTGCTCGATCCGGTCAAGGGTTACTACAGCGGGCCGAACGAGTTTGTCTATCAGAACTCGCACCAGGCCGTCGAGCAAGTCTCGCTCTACTCGATCATGGAGAATCCCATGACTGCCTGCGGCTGCTTCGAGTGCATCTGCATGGTCATTCCCGAGGCCAACGGCATCATGGTGGTCTCGCGCGAGGATCCAAGCATGACCCCCGCCGGCATGACCTTCTCAACGCTGGCCGGTATGGCGGGCGGCGGCCTGCAGACGCCCGGCGTGATGGGCGTCGGCAAGTACTTCCTGACCTCCAAGAAGTTTCTGGCGGCCGACGGCGGCTTCAAGCGCATTGTCTGGATGTCCTCGCTCCTCAAGGACACCATGCGTGAGGAGTTGCAGGCGGCTGCCGCGTTTGCCGGCGACCCGGAACTGCTGGACAAGATCGCCGACGAGCGCGACTGCACCACGGTGGACGAGCTGCTGCCCGTGCTTGAAGCGAAGGGGCACCCGGCGCTGACGATGGACGCGATGTTCTGAGACAGTAGTCAGTCGCCAGTAGTCAGATGAAACAGGATACGAGATACAAGATACACTATGTACGAAGCAGGATTCGGGATGCAGGACGCGAGCAACGCGGTGTGAGTGTTCATTATGACAGGTGTCCACTGCAAGAAGGTCGAATGGTCGATCGAACTGAGCATTTGCCCCATTTAGTGACCCGAAATAGCCTCATTAGGGCCGAAATGGCATCCAAGGCACGTCGTTTTGATGCCGTCTCCCCACCAGGCGAAGTCTGATGACCTTTTTGCAGTGGGCACATGACAGCACAGAGTTATCGTGACCTGGAGATATACCAGTTGGCTCACGGCCAGGCGGTCAAGGTGCATTTAGCGTCGCTGGCTCTTCCAAAGTTTGAAATGTATGAGGAAGGCAGTCAGATACGACGCGCTGCCAAGCGCGTCGCCGCCAACATCGTCGAGGGCTTTGGCCGCCGTCGCTACAAGGCGGAGTTCATCAAGTACTTTACCTATGCGCACGCATCTTGCGACGAGACAGTTGAGCACCTTAAGTTGTTGCATGAGTGCAAATCACTTGCTGATGACCGTTACTCTGCCCTGATGGACGGCTACCTGAAGTTGGGGCGCATGCTTTATCGCTTCATCGAATCCGTTGAGGTAGAACACCAAACCTGAACGTAGCCTGCTTGTTGTATCCTGTATCTTGTATCCTGTATCCTGCATCTCGCATCTTGTATCCTGCATCCTGCATCCTGCATCTCGCATCTCGCATCTTGTATTCCGGAGTACACATCATGCTCACACGACAACTTGGACGTTATGGCCCGACCGTTAGCGCGCTTGGCCTGGGCTGCTGGGCGATCGGCGGCCCCTTCTGGCGCGGCGACAATCCGGTTGGCTGGGGACAGGTCAACGACGATGAGTCGCTGCGCTCCATCCAGCGGGCGCTCGACCTGGGCGTCACCTTTTTTGATACCTCGGATGTGTATGGCTGCGGGCATAGCGAGCGCCTGCTTGGCCGCGCTTTGGCGGGACGGCGTTCTCAGGTGGTGATTGCCACCAAATTCGGCAATGTCTTCGACGAGCAGACGCGCCACGTCACCGGTGAGGACGCCAGCGCCGAGGGTGTGCGCAACGCCTGCGACGCCAGCCTGAAGCGCCTGAACACCGACTATATCGACATCTATCAGTTCCACTTGGGACAGTACGACCCGGTCAAAGCGGTGGGCGTGCGCGACACGCTGGAAGACCTGGTGGCAGAGGGCAAGATTCGCGCCTACGGCTGGAGCACCGACAGCCCCGAACGGGCGCGCGTCTTTGCCGCCGGGCCGCACTGCACCTCGATCCAGCAGCGCCTCAACATCTTTGAGGGTAACGCAGAGACGCTGGCGGTCTGCGAGCAGTCCAACCTGGCCAGCATCAATCGTGGCCCTCTGGCGCAAGGCTTGCTCACCGGTAAGTTCAGCTCTGACTCGCAGTTGCCCACCGATGATGTGCGGCACCGCTGGAACCTGCGCGAAGGCGATTTGGCCGTGCGTCTGCGCAAACTCGAGGCGCTGCGCGCCGTGCTAACCCGCGATGGGCGCACGCTGGCGCAGGCCGCGTTGGGCTGGGTGTGGGCGCGCAGCCCGCAAACCGTGCCCATACCGGGCTTCAAGACGGTTAAGCAGATCGAAGACAATGTCGGCGCACTGCATTATGGCCCGTTGAACGCCGGGCAGATGGCAGAAATTGAGAAATTGCTGGCAGAATAAGGAGTGACCTATGCCTGTCGTTGTTGAAGTACCTAAGGACAAATGGGCGGGAAAGGTGCGCGAAGTCACCATTGGCGCGACCGCTGCCGATGGCGGTACCCGCACCAAGACGGTGACCGTTGGCGGCCAAACAACCATGCCCTATCTGCACTTCGAGGGTACCATTCCCCACCCGCCGGCCATTGCCATCGAGATTCAAGACAAGAAGCCGGAAGAGTGGTCGCCGCTGCTATTGAAAGCCTGGGGCGATGCTGCACAGGATCCTGCCGATTGGGCGAAAGCCGCCGAGGCCGCAGGAGCCGATCTACTTCTGCTCAAGCTCAACCTGAACGATGGCGCCGGCAAGCCGAACACAGCCGAGCGAGCACGCGCCACCGTGCGTAAGGTGCTCGAGGCCAGCGGGTTGCCGCTGATCGTCTTTGGCCCGGGCCAGGCCGAGGTCGACAATGATCTGCTGGTGGCCGTGGCCGAAGAAGCCAAGGGCGAGCGTATTGTACTGGGCATCTGCGAGGACAAGAACTACCGCACGATGGTCGCTGCCGCCCTCTCGCAGGGGCATCTCGTTGACTCGCGCACGCCGATGGATGTGAACCTGGCCAAGCAACTGATCATCCTGATCAAGGACATGGGGTTGCCGCAGGAT
Organism: uncultured Ktedonobacterales bacterium; assembly: GCA_964402955.1. Classification (GTDB taxonomy): domain Bacteria; phylum Chloroflexota; class DTOL01; order DTOL01; family DAOUCN01; genus CAYOEZ01. Next base: position 3,762 of record CAYOEZ010000071.1, read on the forward strand.
CGCATCTTGCTCGATCCGACGACCGGTTCATTGGGCTATGGCATCGAATACGGTTACTCGGTGATGGAGCGATTGCGCCTTGCGGCGCTGCAGGGCGACGCCATGACTCAGCAGCCGATGCTTGTCACCCCCGGCGAAGAGGCATGGCGGCAGAAGGAAGCCCGCGCTGCCGATGGTGTGCCCACCACCTGGGGCGATTGGCAGGAGCGCGCCATCAATTGGGAAACGCTGACTGCCTGTGCACTGGTCACGTCCGGCGCAGACGTCGTTGTCCTGCGTCACCCCGAGAGCGTCAAGCGCGTCAAGGCCATGATCAATGGTCTGATGGAAGGAAAACAGTGAACATTGAGAACATCAGGAAACTGATCGAGTTTGACACGCCGACCGTCGCCAATGCTCTGGAAAAGCTGGGCGTCTGTGATCCGACGGTTGGCTACACTGGCCCCGATGTGCGAGCGCTGATGCCCGAGCTGGGCGTACGTGTGGGCATTGCCGTGACATCGCGCATGGACACCACGACTGCCGGCGTCGACAGCCCGACGAGCATGTTCAAAGAGTGGATATACCTGATGACGAAGACGGCGCGTGTGACGAGCAGCGACGTTCTGCCTGTCATGGGCATCATGGAATCGGTTGGGCCGCGGGCGCGCCACACCGTGACCATCGGCGACGGCATGGGCCGGGGCATGAGAATGGCCGGGTGTGTGGGCTTTGTGACCAACGGCTGCATCCGCGATCTCGATGGCGTGCGCGGGCTGGGGCTGCCCTGCTGGGCAGCGGGACTATCGCCCATGCATGGCAGGCTACGCTGGCTAGATATCGGCAGCCCGGTGGTCATCGATGGCATGACGGTGCATACAGGCGACATCATCCACGCCGACGTCAACGGCGTGCTTGTGATTCCCTGGCAGGTCGCCGATCAGGTCGATGAGAAAGCAGTCGCCGTGCGCAATTTCGAGAATAGTCTCTTCGTTAAGTGGGACAAGCCTGGCGCAACATTGGACGACATCTTTGCCCGATAGCCTGGAGGAGTAGACCGGGCATTGTGCCCGGCGATTGTAGTGGGCGGATACCACACCCGCTCGACTGGTGTCCACACGGGAGGAACACATATGGCTCTAAATGGTCTTCAGATATACAAGCTGTTACCGATGACGAACTGCCGCGACTGCGGCTTCCCCACCTGTCTCGCCTTCGCCATGAAGCTGGCGGCCAAGCAGGCCGAACTTTCAGCCTGTCCCCATGTTAGCCAGGCGGCGAAAGATCAGCTCGAGGCAGCATCGCAGCCGCCGATCCGGCTGATTACTCTGGCCCGCGATGGCCGCAAGCTCGAGGCCGGCAACGAGATCGTCCTCTATCGCCACGAAAAGACCTTTTACCATCAGCCAGGGCTGGTCGTGCGCGTGAAAGACACGCAGCCGATCGCCGAGGTTGAGAAAACGGTTGCCTTTGTCGAAGGCTACATGGTCGACTATGTCGGTATCAAGCTGCACTATGATGCTGTCGCTGTCGATAACCAGTCGGGCGACCCGGCAACTTTTGCCGCCTGTGTCAAAGCAGTGATGGCCAGGACAAAGTATCCGCTGGTGCTCATGGCCACGGATGCAAAGTCAATGGCTGCTGCGCTTGAGGCGACAGCGGGCACAACCCCGCTCATCTACGCCGCCGACGCCGGCAACTGGCAGGCGATGGTGGAGCTGGCCAAGAAGTACAAGGCGCCACTGACGGTCAAGGCCAACTGGGACCTGGGCGCGCTGGCCGAGCTATCGCAGCAGGTGAAGACTGCTGGCGTCGAGGACATTGTGCTCGATCCGGGCGCGCGCGGTGTGCACGGCGCACTGACGCTCAACACGCAGATTCGCCGCCTGGCGCTCAAGAATTTCCGCGCCCTGGGCTATCCCACGATTCTGTTTGCCGGCGAGGGCGCCGCCACAGCAGGAGAGGAAACCGTTCTGGCCGCGCAAGGTATCGCCAAGTATGCCGGTCTGGTTGTTGTCGATCACGCCGACGCAGCCTCGGCCTACCCGCTCCTGACACTGCGCCAGAATATCTACACCGACCCGCAGAAGCCCATCCAGGTGCTGCCTGGCGTGTACGAGATCAACAATCCCAAGCCGACGTCGCCTGTGCTCATCTCGACGAACTTCTCAATCACCTACTTCAGCGTCGCCAACGAGGTCGAGGGCAGTGGTCTGCCGGCCTGGTTGCTGATTGCTGACGCCGACGGCATGAGCGTGCTCACGGCCTGGGCAGCCGGCAAGTTCGATGCCGACAAGATCGCCAAGACGGTGGCTGTCACGGGCATCACCGACAAGGTCGAGCGCAAGCTGATCGTCATCCCCGGTCACACTGCTGTGCTTCTCGGTGAGCTTGAGGACGCGCTCAAGGGCTGGGATATTCGCGTTGGCCCGCGCGAGGCCGTCGACCTGCCCAAGTTCATGAAGACGTTGGGGTAGAACGGAGTACCAACCTTAGGAGTCGTCCCATCGCGGGTTATACTGTCACGTTTAGCAACGACAACAAGAGCGTCCAGGTGCAGCCGGGCAGTCTGATCGTTGACGCCATACAAGCGGCTGGCCTGGACGTCAATATCCCATGTGGTGGACAGGGGCGCTGCGGACGCTGCGCGGTCATCGTCGAGCAGGGGCAAGTGCGACGGCGCTCAACTGTGCGCTTGTCAGCGCAGGATATCGCCGACGGCTACGCGCTGGCCTGCCAGACGGTCATCGAAAGCGATCTGTGCGTGACCATTCCAGCGCAGGAGAAGATCGAGCGCCGCCTTAAGACAGACAAGACGGCGGCCAAGATCGCGCTCCCCTTTCCCTACGACGCCGATCGCGATCAGCCGCTGCGCAAGGTCTTCCTGCACATCGAGCCGCCCAATCTGGCCGACAACACCGATGACCTGTCGCGCATCCAGCGTGAGCTATCACGCGCTGCCGGCATCGAGAACTTGACCACAGAACTGCCGGTTGTGCGCACGCTGGCGCGCACCCTGCGCGATGCAGAGTGGGACGTAACCGCCGTGCTTGAGGTCGCGCCCGCATCCAGCGGCCAGGCGCATCTCATTTCTGTCGAGCCTGGCGATAGCACGAGCAACCTGTGGGCTGCGGCGATCGACATCGGCACAACTACCGTCACCGTGTACCTGGTAGATCTGCGCAGCGGCGAGGTGAAAGAGATCGCCGCCGACTACAACGGCCAGATATCTCGTGGCGAGGACGTCATCTCGCGCATCATCTATTCTAGCAAAGAAAACGGCTTGCAGGACCTGACCAACTTGGTGACCGGAACGATCAACCGCTTGATCGGCGTCGCTTGCCGCCGCCAGGGTATCGAGCCGTCGCAGATCTACCGGCTGACGATCGTCGGCAACAGCACGATGATTCACCTGCTGCTTGGTCTGCCGCCGGAGCCGATTCGCCTGGCGCCCTACATTACCACCGCCAACGTCCCGCCGCCGGCACGGGCGCATGTGGTCGGGCTGGCCGTCAATCCGCAGGCGATGGTCGACTGCCTGCCCGGCGTCGCCAGCTTCATGGGCGCTGACATCACGGCCGGTGTGCTCAGCTCGGAGATGGATCAGGCCGACAAGCTAACCCTGTTCATGGACATCGGCACCAACGGCGAAATGGTGTTCGGTACGGCAGAATGGCTCGTCTCATGCGCCTGCTCGGCAGGCCCTGCCTTTGAGGGCGCCGGCGTCGAGCGCGGCATGCGCGCCACCATGGGCGCGATCGAGGACGTGTGGATCAACAACGAGACCTTCGAGCCGACCTATCGGGTCATCGGCAATGAGAAGCCGAAGGGCCTATGCGGGTCGGGGCTCATCGCACTGCTCGCCGAATTGTTCATCACGGGTGTCATGGATCGCGCCGGCAGCGTTAAGCTCGATCTGGGCTCGTCGCGAGTGCGCCAGGGGCCGCACGGGCCAGAATATGTGGTAGCCTGGGGCAGCGAGTCGGCCGATGGGCAAGACATTGCTCTGACCAAGGTTGACATCGACAACCTCTTGCGCGCCAAAGCAGCCATCTATGCCGGCTTCTCGGTGCTGGTCAAGAGCGTTGGTCTGAGTTTTGACGATGTGGAGCAAGTCCTGATCGGCGGCTCGTTTGGCCAGTACATCAATGTCGAGAAGGCGATCCAGATTGGCTTGCTGCCCGACATGGCCTGGGATCGTTTCCGCTATTTGGGTAATACAGCGGCACGCGGCGCCTACATGGCGCTGCTGAACAGCGATGCACGCCAACGCATCGCTGAGATCGCCCGGCGCATGACCTACGTTGAGTTGTGCGCCGACAATTCGTTTACCGACGAGTTTATGGCTGCGCTTTTCCTGCCGCACACCGATGTCAATCGCTTCCCGTCTGTGCGCGAGTTGTTGGAGCAGGGAGCAAAGAGTAGGGAGCCGGGAGCAGGGAGTACCTGGCAGTAACTGAGACTCGTTGAAGAGGAGTTGGTGCGCTCCCTGGGGATGCATGGACGATGTCCCCTGATCCCGTCCCCCGAATCCCGGAGCCCGAATGGAGGAGGTAACAGATGCTTATCATCGGTGAGAATATCCAGATCCTTTCCCCGGCAGTGCGGATTGCCATTGACACCCGTGACGCAGCGTTGATCCAGACCTACGCCAAGAAGCAAGCGGCGGCTGGAGCGCACTACATTGACCTGAACATTGGTCCGCGCAAGAAGGATGGCATCGAGGTCATGCCCTGGCTGGTGGACACGGTGCAGGCAGTGACGGATACCCCGCTCTCGTTTGACACCACCAACGCGGCCGCGATCGCGGCCGGGCTGGAGAGGGTCAAGAAGCAAGGCATGATCAACTCTACCTCTGCCGATCCTGACCGCATGGCTGGCGTTATGCCGATGGTCGTCAAGTACAAGACGAAGGTGATTGCACTGGCGATGGGCAAGGAAGGCATTCCCCCCACCGCCGAGGGCCGCGTCGAGATGGCGATGAACGTGCTGATTCCGGCGGCGCAGGAGTATGGCGTGCCGATGGCAGACTTCTACGTCGACCCGCTGACGCTGACCGTCGTCGGCATGCAGGATCACGCCATGCACACGCTCAACGCCGTGCGCTTCTTCAAGCAGGTCGCCGATCCACCGCCGATGACTGTGGTCGGCCTGTCCAATGTCTCCAATGGCGTGCCGACAGAGGGCCGCAGCCTGATCAATCGCACCTTCCTGGTCATGCTCATGTCGGTCGGGCTTGACGCTGCCATCCTCAACCCCCTGGATGAGGAGCAGAACGCCTGGATGCGCATTATCGAGACGCGCAACGACGCGACGCCATTGGGCAAGCTGCTGCTGACGCTGCACGACCGCACAGCGGCGATGGAAGACCTGACGCCCGATGATGTTGACATGAAAGACCCGCTGCAATTGGACGTCTGGAAGACATACCAGATTCTGACCAACCAGGTGATCTACGCTGAGTCGTATTTGAGGATTTAAGCAGTAGGCAGTATGACAGTAGTCAGTAGGCAGACAAAGCCCGTGCCCTGTCGTCGAGGAAGATGGCAGGGCAGACCTGTCTCTTGAGTGACCGCTGATCAGCTTCGATTCGTGCGACGTTTTCTTGACTTGCCAGAATGGATGCCGTATACTTATGTCATTGCAACGCCCAATCCAGTGAGGAGGACTCAGGGCAGTACTCTCTGCGGTGCAGGCTACCCCTGGCGGCCAAATTTCTCGAGAAGGAGGAAAACCGATGGGTAGTTTCATCATTGCTATGCGTCAATTCAGACGCCCTATCCTGGTGATTGGTGGGTGGTGTGCTTTCATCGTTGCTCAGTTCCTTGGATCGGACGAGATGTGGATCAAGCTCACGTTACTAACGGTTGCCAGGGTCCTGCCCTGAGTCCTTCACTTTGCTGGTGGCGCACGCGATAGGCTGATGCGTAATGGTTTGGCGCTCATAGAGGGTATTGGGTAGTAGCCACCGGGGGTAGCATATGAGTGTGGTGATACCAGACGAGGTGCTGCAAACAAGTCATATGACTGCATCGGAAGTGCAGGAAGTTGCCATATTGCTGTTTGAGCGGAGCAAGTTGACTCTGGAACAGGCCAGCCATTTGGCCGGGCTTGATCAACTCCGGTTCAGACTGCTGCTCGCCAGCCGGCAAGTGCCCATGCACTATGATGTGGCGGACCTGGAGGCTGACATTCGGACCCTACGCGAGATGGGACAGCTATGATTGTTGTCAGCAACACGTCGCCAATCATTGGACTTGCTGCCGTGGGCCGGTTTGATCTGTTCGACAATGCAACCAGGACAAGCCGTCAAGCGTTTGACAAACGCCTGACGGCTTGTTGCTCATCCATCGCTAGAATGTGACATAGTTGTCAACGGCGACGACAACCACGTGCTTGGCCGGCATCTTCCTGGCTGCAAGCTCGGTGTTGATGCGGTCGAACAAGGCGCCAGAGGTGAAGATATCGGCCTTGCCCCAGATGCGGCAGCCATGCCGTGTCGCCGGGTCGAGAACGATGGCCGAGAGATAGGGGTTAACGCGCAGGTTGGCGACTGTGTGCGGCGAGTTGACGTCGGCGAAGAGAACGTGCTCGTCGTCGAGGACCTGGAAGCTGCCCTTGGCCGAGACGTTGGGTTTGCCCGACGCATCGGCGGTTGCAACCATCGCCGGACGCGTGGAGGCGATCATCGTTTTTGCTTCTTGCGACAAAAGCGCCATGTGACACTCTTTTTGTTATCTTGGTGTGGCGGCCACATTATACACGATTGACTATATATAAACTGCAATGATAAAAGGCGCAGAGGAGACGTTTTCTCCTCTGCGCCTTCGTGCTGTGTCACGAGCGCTGGGACTATTCGTAGTGCAGCGCGGTCACGATGTCCAGCCTGGCGGCCTGCCGCGCCGGAATGGTGGCGGCGATGACGCCCAGCAGCAAGCCGGCGGCAATCGCCACCAGCAGCGCGGTCGCTGGGAAGTAGTAGCTGACGACGAAGCCAGCGACGCTCATCGCGCCCACGAACGCATAGCCCAGCCACAGCCCCGCCAGAATGCCGAAGGCTGTGCCGAGGGCAGCCAGGAGCAGGCTCTCGGCCTGGATCATGCGCCGGACCTGGCTGCGCGTGCTGCCCACTGCGCGCAACATGCCGATCTCCCGCGTCCGCTCGAACACGATGACTGGTTGCCCGGCGGCGCAGGTTTGACAGGTATAGAGCCGTCTGCTATGATACTACGTAGAGCAGGCAATGGGTAGGAAAGCTATGCTTGTACCATTAAACTCCCCCATTTCATCGATTGTCCCTGCAAACAGGCAGGTCATCTGGGCGGCCAGCCGTATCGAGATTGCATCCGTCTCGGAGACTGAGCTTGTGGTCACGCGCGTCTTTCTCGGCACCGCGCAACCTGCCTGGTCGCTGACAATCAACGTGACCGGCGACGAGCCGCATATGGTGGTGGGTAAGCGCAATGCGATTGTCGTCGCCGACCGCTATCTGTTGCTCAAGACTGAGGCTGCGCACTGGCGTGGCGCCGGCTCGCACAACCACATGCTGCATCACATCTCTGGCGATGGCCGCCTGCTTTGGTCGCTGCCGCTGCGAGCGCTCGATCAGGTTGGGCTGCTCGATGACAGGCTCGTTGTCGTCCATGTCCGCAGCGGCCCCGACGATCCCGTCGCGCAGCCGCCGCTCGAGGCCCACTTGCGTGAGCCGGTGAGCGGTCACTCAGTTGTTTCGTATCCCATCCCCGTTCCAGAGCATTTGTGGCCCGGCTACCAGCGCGCACAGAGCAACGCCATCCGTGCCTTGCTCGACCACGATGGCGAGCATTTCGTGGTGCGCGTCAGTCTGCTCAGTCTGTCACTTGGATCGAAAGAGGCGCCGCTTCCGAACGGCGGGCTTTTTCTGCATGTTCTGCCCTTCCGGCAGACAGTGGTGCGGCGTTGGGGTTTTGTCTGTCCCGATTGCCTGCGCCCTGGTTCGCTGCAGATCACGCAGAGCATCCAGATCCCACCCGACAGCCGCTCCGATGACATCGTGATCCAGGTTATTGCCTGCAACCAGTGTGACTTCCGCGGCCTGGCGACCTATGAGGAATCACGCCGTGGGGCCATGACCGCTGAGGCGTGGAATCATGCGGGCTACCGTGTTGCGCAAGACGCCGTCAAGACGATATCAGCGGCCATCGATCAGTGCCCCGACCCCAGGAATGCAGAGTGCACCTGTGCAACTCACCAGAAGCTCGGAGCGAGGGATGCAACTGGACGTTGGCAGTGCCTGGGTGCTATCGAGTTGACAAGCACGTTCCCCATGCGTCTGGTGCAAAACACATAGGGGAGGTCGCAACTGGCTCGTTCAAACGCAGGCAGCCGCCGCAGATCGAGGGATCGGGCTACGTCGTCCGATCGCTGGAGGCTGCGCTGTGGGCTTTCCACAAAGGCCAGTCGTTTCGTGAGAGCTGTCTTCTGGCTGTGAACCTGGGCGACGACGCCGATACGACAGGCGCCATTTGCGGGCAACTGGCCGGAGCTTTCTATGGCGAGCAGCAGATTCCACGGCAGTGGATTGCCCGGCTGGCAATGCGGGACACGATCATCGACCTGAGCAATGGACTGCATGCGCTCGCGACACGGGCGTAGAGCCGTCGCGCGGAGGCAGGGATGGCAACAGATCGCTGCTCGCCCCCATCTTTGCCGTGATCCCGGGCGCGGCGGGCGGCATGATCGGCAGGGGAATGGCGCGCCTGACAGGAGCAAAAACGTGGCAAAACCGGTGATAGCAATTACTATGGGCGACCCGGCCGGCATTGGGCCGGAGCTTGTGGTCAAGGTTCTCTCGCACATGAATCTCAGCGCCCTGTGTTCGCCGCTTGTGATTGGCGATGCGGGGGTGATCGAAGAGAACATACGGCGGCTGGGGGCAAGTCTGCGTCTGCACCCCATTGCACAGATTGCCGACGCGCGCTTCGCTCCGTCCGAGATTGACGTGCTCTGCCCGCCCGGCGTTCATGTCGAGCGCATTCCCTGGGGCACGCTCGACCCGGCGATGGGCAAGGTAGCGGCGCTCTGTCTCCAGCAAGCCTACGAGCTGGCGCTGGCGGGGCAGGTGCAGGGGGTGGCGGCGGCGCCCATGAACAAGCAGGCGTTTCACCTGGCCGGCTACAACTACTTCGACGAGGTGGCGTTTCTGGTGGACATCACGCACAGCCGCGATGCATATATCCTGGGCGCTACTGATTCCTTCTGGACAGTGGCGGTGAGCGAGCACGTGCCCTTCACGCAAATCGGGGAGATGATCAAGAAAGAGCGCATCCTGAGCCGCACGCGCGGCCTGCACGACGGTATGCGCCGCGGCGGCTGGCAGCATCCGCGCCTGGCCGTAGCGGCGCTCAACGTGCACGGCGGCGAGGGCGGGCTGTTCGGGCGCGAGGAAATCGACGAGATCACTCCGGCCATCGCGCTGGCACGAGGCGAAGGCATCGACGTGGTTGGAGCGTTGCCGGCAGACACCGTCTTTGTGCGGGCGCGTGAAGGCGAGTTCGATGGCGTGGTGTGCATGTACCACGACCAGGCCAACATCGCCCGCAAGCTGGTGTCGACGCGGCGCGGGGCGAGCATCTTCATGGGCCTGCCGGTAGTTTGCGCCACAACCGCCCACGGCACGGCGTTCGACAAGGCCGGCCTGGGCGTCGCCGAGACGGGCAGCATGGAAGCAGCGCTGACCTATGCGGCCAGGCTGGCAGTCGTCGTGTAGGCCGCCACGAATGTGGATGGGGAGGTAGTCGGCCATGTCCGAACGCCATGTCGCTGCTCGGCATGGCGTTTGACAGGTGTGCCGGGCGCTGCTATACTTGGTTATGTCGGGTTATGGTTGGTCGTTGGTGAGGAGTCTGTGCTATGGCAGAGGCAACCGTTCAGGTCAGTGTTCCCGCTCCGCTTCTTCAGTACGGTATCAGCAAGGAAGATGTGGAACAGCGTGTCAGCGAATGGCTGGTGCTGTCGCTGTTCACCGAAGGACGCGTGTCGTCGGGGAAAGCGGCGAAGCTGCTGGGCATCTCGCGCGTCGCCTTCTTGGATGTGCTGCGCGCACGCGGCATTGCCTACGTCAACTACACGCCGGATGAACTGGCCGAGGAGTTCGAGTCATGAGTGTCGAGGGTATAACAGCAATGACAGAGCAAGACCCTATCCCCCAGTCGCTTGTTGAACAGATCTTCGAAAAGACTTTTGCTCACCTCAAGGGCCAAGAATCGTTCGATGACCAGTTGCTTGAGATGCTCCGGGAACTTGCTGTCTGTGGTGACTTCTCGAAGCCTGCTCAGATCAGCAGGATAGTCAAGTCAGCACCAGGAAGATAGAAATGAGAGTTCTCGAACTTGAAATTAACTATGTGCGCGGCATTCCCCATATGTTGCTCAAACCAAACGGCAAGAACTTCGTGATCTGGGGACCCAATGGTTCGGGGAAAAGCGCCGTCGTAGATGCCATCGATTTCCTGCTCACAGGACGGATCTCACGCCTGACTGGTGCCGGAACCGGAGGAATCAGCCTGAGCAGGCACGGTCCCCACATTGACCATCAGCCAGAAGATGCGAAAGTGCGCGCGGTGGTTCATTTGCCTGGGGTGAGCAATCCTGTCGAACTGAAACGGTGTATGGCGCGTCCGAACGTTCTCGAGTATGATAGATCGTTGGACGCACACGTACGGCCCATAATGACTCTGGCCCAACGGGGACAATATGTTCTGACTAGGCGAGAGATACTCAAATACATAACTGCCGAGGCCAGCACACGCGCTCAGGAGATTCAGGATCTACTGAACATTGCTCAGGTCGAAGATATCCGCAAAGCACTTGTTACTGTTCAAAACACGCTTGACAGAGAGCTTCAAGCCGCCAGGCGTGCAGTGAGCGTGGCGCAAGGGGCTGTCAATGCAACGGTCCAGCAGACCGTCTTTCAGACATCTGTCGTGCTTCAAGTTATCAATCAGAATCGCTCGGTGTTGGGAGGACCTCCTATTGCGATTCCTCGTCATGGAGAACTCAAGACCGGGCTCCAACCGCCTACGGTGATCTCAACGGATCAAAGCGTCAACACGACCCTTCTGCAAAAGGACATCCAGAACCTCCACAATGTTGCTTCTGGACGGGGATGGGGTCACCTCGCAAAGATTGACAAGGAATTGCGTGCCTCGTTGCACGCCATCAGGTCTGATTCCGATTTGTTAAGCGCACTCCAGCGCTCGGAGCTGACCAAACTGGGCATTTCCCTGATTGATGAAACTGGTAGGTGCCCTTTGTGCGACACTGCATGGCCCAAGGGGAAGCTACGCGGGTACTTGGAGGGCAAGCTAACAACTGCCCAACTGGCGGGGAAATACCGGAAGCAGATCGAGGAATTGTCTCGGACCATTGCTGAGGCGGTGGACACAACCATACCCAGCCTCCAAAGAGTCGTTGCAGCCACCGAACGTGCGAACATAGAAGCTGATCTCCCTGTGCTGAAATCCTGGCTCACCGTCCTGCATGACATTCGCAGTTCCCTAGTCGACCCCATTGGCAAGTATCCCAACCCGGAATGCGATTCAGAACAGATCGCGCGTCTGCTGGGGCCCGGTACTGCTGAACAGCATCTCTCTCACATCGATTCTGTGCTAAAACAAAAGTACCCTCAGTCAACACCAGAGCAAACTGCCTGGGATACCTTGACAGCGCTTCAGGAGAACCTGAAGGGGCTTGAGGAGGCTCAGTGCAGCCTCTCTATTGCTGAATTGGGCTACCAGAGGGCTTCTCTTCTGCTGCATTCATTTCAGACAGCCAGGGATGCAGTCCTCGGGGATCTCTACAACTCCATCAAGGACCGATTCGTTGGCTTGTATCGGCGGTTGCATGGGTCTGACGAGCTTGGTTTCACGGCGAATCTTCAGCCGGATGGAGCGGGACTCAACCTCGGGGTCGACTTCTACGGACGCGGGGTACACCCCCCGCACGCGCTTCACAGCGAGGGGCACCAGGATAGTATGGGACTGTGCCTATATCTGACTCTTGCAGAGAGACTGAATGGTAGTATGATTGACTTGATCATTTTGGATGATGTAGTGATGTCGGTTGACAAAGATCATCGGCGGCAACTCTGCAGGCTCCTGGGAGAGTTCTTTCCCAATCGACAGTTCTTGATCACAACTCATGACCAGACGTGGTCTAACCAGCTTAAGAGTGAAGGTGTTGTAAGCCTACAAGAAACGCTAGAGTTCCGCAACTGGAGTGTAGACACTGGCCCAGAGGTATTCTATGTATCGGATGCTATGTGGAACACGATAGGAGGCGCTCTGAGCGAGTCCAACGTTGGAGGTGCTGCGCACCAACTGCGGAGAGGGTCTGAAGAGTTTTTTGCAATGGTGTGTGATGCACTACAAGTACCAGTGGTCTACAAGTTAAGCGGTCAATGGGAGTTTGGTGAGCTTCTCATGCCAGCCATGGACCGGTACAAGGAACTGCTGAAAAGGGCTCAGAAAGCTGCCCAGTCTTGGGGAAACAGTGAGGAATCAGCCAGATTCCAGGAATTGGATAGCATCCGAAGCGAGGTCTACAAGCGTACATATGCGGAACAATGGGCCGTCAACCCGAACGTGCACTACAACAATTGGCTCAGTTTCTCTAAGGAGGACTTCCAGCCCGTGGTGGAGGCATTCTATGACCTTTACCGTCTCTTTGTGTGTAGCAAGTGCGGCGGAATGCTTCAGCTTGCCAGTGTTGAGAGACGGCCTGCGGGTGTTCGCTGCAATTGTGGCGTAGTGAATTGGAATCTCATAGCGAAGAGCGAGCAGGAGCCCAAACACGCTCCCCTGTAAACATGCGACGAGAAACCCTCCTAGCGACCAAAGCCGCCGGGAGGGTTTCTCGCCTCCTCACACTACTCAAACCGCAACCTCTTCACACCCACAGCAAAGAACACGACGGCGAAGAGCAGCAGCACGCCGACCTGCGGCAGCACCGTGTTCAGATCGGCGCCACGCACCAGCACGTTTTGGAAGCCCTGCATGGCCCAGGTGGTGGGCAGAATCTTGACCACAGTCTGATAAGCGGGCGGGGTAATCTCCAGCGGCCACCAGGCGCCGCCCAGCGCCGCCATCAGCATCGAGAACAGGATGATCATGCCGCCAGCCTGGCTGCGCGTCTTCGCAAACGTACCGAGCAGCACGCCGAATGCCACCGCAGCCAGCGCAAACGAGAGCACGATGGCGACCAGCGCCAGCGGCGAGCGTCCCCACTGCACCTTGTAGATCAACGCGCCGAAGACGATCAGCAACGCCATTTGCAGCAGGCCCGTCGAAAGTCTCCCCAGCACCTTGCCGCCCAGAATGGTTGCCTTGTGGGTGGGCGTCGACGCCATGCGGCGCAGCGTCCCTTCGATGCGCTCCTCGACGAACACCGCCGCGGCGCCGATCAGCGTGATCAGCACCCATGTCACCATCTGCCCGGCCGATCCTTGTTCGGCGCCGGTCATACCCTGGCGCACAACCTGGCTGGCCTGTGTCACCGCGACGCGGGCGGCCGGGTTCTTGATCTGTTCCTGCGCCATTGCCATGCTCTGCTCGAAATACGCCTGGCGGGCGGCGGCGCTGGCGAAGGGGCGAATGCGTTCGGCTTCGGCGACGCTGGCGCGGGCGGCCAGGATGGCATTGCTCATCTGGGTAGAAATGGAGCTGATCTCCTGCTCAACGCCCAGCACACGGTTGTCACTGGGGGCGCGGCGCACGTTGAGACTGACAGGCTGTGCATCGACGAGACCAGCGCCGAAACCAGATGGGATAGTCAGAACGGCCGGGATGTAGGCGTCTTTCGTCGTGAAGGCGGCGTCGGCTGCGGCTGCGGTCTTGACCTGTGGCTTGACCACGGTTGACGCCTGCAGGCTGGCGACCAGTTGCTGCGACTGAGCGCTCTTGTCTTCATCAACCACGATCACGGGGAAGCGATTGCCGGCCGTAGGGTCGCCGCCCATGCTCATGGCCAGGACGCTGGTGAAAACAATGGGTAGAACCAGGAAGAAGACGATCTCAGACTTCTCCATGAATTGCAGGCGAATATCGTTCCAGGCGATCGCAAGTAATTTGCGCATGTTTGATCTCCTACGCGTACTGCCGGCGGAAAGCGACGGTCGCCGCAGCGAAGAGCACGACAGCCATCGCCAGCAAGGCCAGCGCCGGAACAATGATCTCCGCCAAGCCTCCGCCCGACGTCAGGCTGCTGAACCCTTCCAGTCCCCAGGCATTGGGCGTGACCAGGCTCACGCTGCGCAGCCATGACGGCATGGCGATGCGGGGGACGAAGTTGCCAGCCAGCATAGCGAAGATCAGGGCGATCATGGTACCCAGTTGGTTGGCCTGGGCGGCGTTGCGCGAGTAGGCGGCCAGAACGGCGCCCCAGCCAGTGGCCGCAGCCACCAGCGACAGCGTCAGTACGACGACGCCGCTGAGCGATCCCCACTTGACGCCAAAGAGCAGCCCACTGGCGGCGATCAAGATGCCCATCTGAGCGCAGCCGATCAGGAAGATGCCCACCACCTTGCCGCCGATGACCTGCGTTGGCCGCGTGGGCGTTGTCAGCAGGCGAGGCAGTGTGCCCCAATCGCGCTCGGCCAAAACGCTGCGGCCGCCGTTGCTCACGGTGAACATCAGAAACATGATGGCCATACTGGGGGCCATGTAGGTCAGCCAGTCGAAGTCAGCGCCGTTGCTCTTTTCTGCTGTCTCGATCTTCAGTGCGATCAGGCTGGAACTGCCGACCTGGCGGCCGGCGCGTTCGCCGATCTGTTGCCCCTGGCTCATGGCTTGCACAGGCGAGATGAGGCCGCTATTCAGCAGCTGCGTCACGGCTACCTGCCCGCCAACGGTGGAAGCAGTCAGGCGGCTCACTGTCTGCTCGACGATGCTGCGCACGACGCTGGAACCGACCGAACGCGTTGGGTTCTGGTAGATCTCGATGACGGCTTGTTTGCCGCCAGCCGGGCTGCCGGAGAGTAGCGCGTCTGAGAAGCCAGCCGGGATGATGACAGCGGAGGTCGCCTTGTCGTTGTCGATTGCGGCGCGGGCTGCAGCGTCGTCGCTCATCACTTGTGGCAGCAAGAGGTCGGCCAGGTCTGGCGATTGCAGAACCTGCCCCACCACTGGCCCAAGCTCGCCCGCCTCCTGGGTGACGACGAACACAATGATTTTGCTCATCCCGGCGCCGCTGCCGCTAAGGCCGCCGAAGGCGAAAGCCAACGCCAGCGTCAGCGCGAACGGCGTGACGAGCATCATCAGCAGCGCCGATGTGTCGCGGAAGGTAAGCGTCAGGTCTTTCCAGGCGATGATCCATAGCTTCTTCATTGTGTCTCTCCTACTGGTCACGCAGGGCGCGGCCGGTGAGGTGGAGGAAGACAGTTTCCAGGTTCGGCTCCTGGATGTCCACCGAGCGAATCTTGACGCCGATTTCGTTGGCTTTGGTGATGGCGGGGGCCAGCGCTTCCGCGGCCTGGGGGACGATCAGCGCCACCTGATGGTCAAGCGAGGAGACTTTGATGACGCCCGGCATAGCTTGCAGCGCCTCGGCCAGGGCGGCGCCGCTCTGCTCGCCATCGATGTGCAGCCGCAGCGTCTCGTGCTCGCCCACCATCTCGGTCAACTCGTGCTGCGTGCCCAGGGCGATCAGCTTGCCGTGATCGATGATGCCGACGCGGTCCGACAGCTCGGCGGCCTCTTCCATGTAGTGCGTG
>CAYOEZ010000072.1:0-19289 GCA_964402955.1 uncultured Ktedonobacterales bacterium
CGCGTGGATGGAATTGACAAAGAGCTGGTTGGCGAGACGGCGGCTCAGTTGCGCCGCATCCGTCCGCCCGAGCCCTACAAGGGCAAGGGCATCGCCTATGCTGACGAGCGCATTCGCCGCAAGGCCGGAAAGGCTGGCAAGGTCGGCGCGAAGAAGTAAGGAATAGACAAAAAATGATCAAACGTTATGATGCACGAGGGTTGCGGGAGCGCCGCCATCGGCGGATTCGGACTCGGCTCTCAGGCACGCCAGAGAGACCACGCGTTGCCGTCTTCCGCAGTACGATCCATATCTATGCCCAGATCATCGATGATTCGACCGGGCGCACGTTGGTGCAGGCGTCGAGCCTGGACAAAGACGTGGCCAACATCGAGCCCGCTCTGCCGGCCGTCGTTGCTGCTCCTGTTGCCGTGGCGAAAGAAGAAGTGACCGCCAGGGTTGAGAAGGGTGGCAAAGCAGGCGCGCAGAAGGGCGGCAAACCTGGCGCAGAGAAGGGCGGCAAACAGCCTGCAAAGGCTGAGGCAAAAGCTGAGGCCAAACCCGCTGCACCGGCAAAGGCGGGCAAAAAGACTCGTCTCGCTCAACAGGTGGGAACGCTTCTGGCCAAGCGCGCCCAGGAAAAGGGTATTAAGCAGGTTGTCTTCGATCGCGGTGGCTTCTTCTACCACGGTCGTATCAGAGCGCTGGCAGAGTCGGCCAGAGCTGCCGGATTGGAGTTCTAGACGATGCCGAGAATTGATCCAGCAAGGCTTCAACTGTCTGATGAGCGTGTGGTCAGTATCAACCGGGTCGCCAAGGTCGTGAAGGGTGGCCGCCGGTTTAGCTTCAGCGCTGTGGTTGTCGTCGGTGATGGCAAGGGTTATGTGGGAGCTGGCCTGGGCAAGGCCAACGAAGTTCCCGATGCCATTCGTAAGGGTACCGAAGACGCGAAGAAACATCTTATCCGTGTGCCGTTGCTTGGTACAACCCTGCCCCACCCTGTGATCAGCGAATTCGGCGCGGCCAAGATCATGCTGCGCCCGGCAGCACCCGGCACCGGCATCATTGCTGGCGGCGGTGTGCGCGCCGTGCTTGAGGCGGCTGGGGTCAAGGACGTGCTGACGAAGTCACTGGGAACGGCAAACCCTGTCAACGTTGTCCATGCCACAATGCTGGCCCTGCGCATGATGAAGGATCCCGAACAGGAAGCAATCCGGCGCGGCAAGCCCCTCGACTCGCTCCTGTCGAAGAAGGCAATCGCCTCCCTGCAGGCAGCCAAGGAAGCGGCGGCTGCGGCGCCGGTGGTAGATCCTTCATTCCAGCAAGAGCGTGGCCGTGGCGGTCCGGGCGGCGGACGTGGTGGCCGTGGCGGTCCAGGTGGCGGACGTGGTGGGCCAGGCGGCTCACGCGGCGGTCCAGGTGGCGGACGTGGTGGGCCAGGCGGCTCACGCGGCGGTCCGGGTGGCTCACGTGGTGGGCCAGGCGGCCCGCGCCCGTCGGCGCCTTCGTCTGCTCCAACAGGAGGGCCGACAGATGCCAGCCGCTAAGAAAGCAGTCCGTCTGGTGACGGCAGAAGAGCTTGAGACACCGGTAGTTGCTGAGACAGTGGCAACTGAGGCGCCCGAGGCAGCCCCAACGGGGCCTCGCTTGCGCATCACACTGTTGAAGAGCGGCACTGGTTACAAGTATGACCAAAAGCGAACACTGGTTGCCCTTGGTTTGCGCCGGTTGCACGCCACCGTTGAGCGGCCAGACAATGCTAGCGTACGCGGTATGCTGACCAAAGTTCAGCATCTGGTTCGGGTGGAGGAGATTGGTCAGTCATGAAACTGCATGAGTTGAATTCACCCTATGGTACGACTAAGAACAGGAAGCGTGTGGGCCGGGGCACTGGCTCGGGACATGGCACGTTCTCTGGTCGTGGCCAGAAGGGCCAAAAAGCCCGCACTGCGCCGCACATCCATCCCTACTTCGAAGGCGGCCAGCTTCCATTGAGCCGTCGCCTGCCCCACAAGAGAGGCTTCCACAACATTTTCCGTGTCGAGTACGAAGTCGTGAATGTTGGTGTGCTGGCTGATCTGCCGACGGGCGAAATCATCACCCCCGAGACTCTGGCCGCGCTGCGTTTGGTGTCGAGCCCGGATGTTCCCGTCAAGATTCTGGGTGATGGCGAGTTGACTGCTGCGGTGCGCGTTCGCGTGCACCGGCTGTCCAAGTCGGCCAAGGAAAAGATCACAGCGGCTGGCGGCACATTCGAAGAAATGTGGGCTGAGTCTGCTGACAAAGCGACTGAGGGATCGAGCTCGAAAAAGGGGTAGAACGACAAATCAATCGTCCGAAGTCTTCGTGACCTCGGACGATTGAGAGTGCGCTACCCTGGGAGGACATGACATGCTGCAAGCAGTCGCGAATGCCTTTCGCTTGCCGGACCTGCGCCGTAGGATTCTTTTTACCATCAGTATCCTTGTGCTCTACCGCTTCCTGGCGCACATTCCGGTGCCCGGCATAGATCTGAACAAGCTCCGTGACATCTTCAGTGCCGGCAGCCAATTCGGTTCGCTCTTTAACATGCTCGACCTGTTCTCTGGTGGCGCCATGTCCAACTTCTCGATCCTGTCCTTTGGCGTCTACCCGTACATTACGGCGTCGATCATTTTACAGTTGCTTGCCCCGATCATCCCGCAGTTAGGTGCTCTCCTGAAAGAGGGCGATCAGGGAAAGCAGCGCATGAACCTGTATACGCATATCCTGACGATCCCTCTGGCGGCCCTGCAGGCCTATTCACAGGGTGTGCTCTTCAGCAATCAGGGTGTGTTCACCAACCTGCGCTTTGGCTTTGGCAACGATACGCTGGCAACGGTGGGCATCATTTTCAGCATGACCGCCGGGACACTACTGGCGGTGTGGCTGGGTGAGTTGATCACCGAGAGCGGCATCGGCCAGGGTGTGTCGATCATCATCTTTGGCGGCATTGTGGCGAAGTCGCCGCAAAACATTCGTGGCGTCTTTGCCAACCAGGACTTCCTGGCGCTGCTTATCTTCATTGCCCTGACGGTTGTGACCATCGCTGGTATCGTCCTCATTCAGGAAGGACAGCGGCGCATTCCGGTGCAGTATGCCAAGCGCATCAAGGGTAACCGCATGTATGGAGGGCAGAGCACGCATGTTCCATTGCGTGTCAACTCGGCGGGCATGATCCCGCTGATCTTCGCCTCGTCGCTCTTGCTCTTCCCGGCTGTGATTGCGCAGTTCTTCCTACCGGCGCCGGGTGTTGTGGCGTCGCTGGGGGGCAAGATCGCACAGGCCGTCTACAACGCCTTCAACTCATCGGGCGCAGTGTACTGGATTACGTACTTTGTCCTGGTGGTTGGCTTCACCTATTTCTATACCGCGGTGACATTCCAGCAGCAAAACCTGCCGGAAAATCTACAGAAGTATGGGGGCTTTGTTCCGGGCATCAGGCCGGGGAGGCCCACGCAGGAGTACTTGACCAGGGTGCTAAACCGCATCACGCTGGTGGGCGCGCTCTTCCTGGGTATCGTGGCTGTCATGCCGTTCTTCATGACGCCGATCACGGGCGGGGGCATGCTGATCTTCTCGAGCACGGGTATCCTGATCGTGGTTGGTGTGGTGCTGGATACCATGCGCCAGTTGGAGGCGCAGTTGTTGATGCGCCACTATGAAGGATTCATCAAATAGGAGAACCAGACGTCCGACGTCTGATGTCACGAGAGCATAATGTATCTGATTCTTTTGGGAGCACCCGGAGCAGGCAAGGGAACACAGGCTGTCACGCTGGTCAAGGAATTTGGCCTGGCGCACATTTCGACGGGCGACCTCTTCCGTGAGAATGTGGCCAAGGGCACGGAGCTTGGTGTGCTGGCCAAGTCCTACATGGACCGTGGCGCGCTGGTTCCTGATGATGTGACTGTGCGCATGCTGTTGGAGCGCCTCGCCCGGCCGGATACGGCCAAGGGTGTGATGCTCGACGGGTTTCCGCGCACGATCGAGCAGGCAGAGGCGCTGGCAAAGGCCCTGGCAGCTCAGGGGAAGAAGATCGATCGTGTTCTGTACATAAAGGTTCCGAACGAGGCGCTGATCACACGGCTGAGCGGCCGGCTGACCTGCCGCACATGTGGCGCTGTGTACCACGCGACGTTCTCACCACCGCACAAAGCCGGTGTGTGCGACAAGGATGGCGGCGAGTTGTATACGCGGCCAGACGATAGCGTGGCGACGGCTCGCAAGCGTTTGGACGTCTACTTTGCCCAGACGTCGCCGCTGATCGAGTACTACACGACGCGTGGGCTTCTGACTGAGATCAACGGCGACCAGCATGTCGATGCTGTGGGCGTGGATCTCATCGAGGTTGTCAAGGTGATCGGCTAGTCTAAGCGTCTGCTCTTGGGTGAGTGTGGACGTTTAGGATGCCACCTATGGGAATCGTTATCAAGTCAGAGCGAGAGATCGAGATCATGCGCCAGGCCGGCCGCATCGTGGCCGAAACGCTGGCCGTGGTTGCTGAGGCGGTTCGTCCAGGCATAACGACTCATGACCTCGACGACGTGACCTATCGCACAATTACCAGGCAGGGGGCAACCCCGTCATTCAAAGGCTATCGTGGTTATCCGGCATCACTGTGCGCCTCCCTCAATGATGAGGTGGTGCATGGTATCCCGGGCAAGCGTGTCTTGAAAGAGGGCGATGTCGTCAGTCTGGACGTGGGGGCCTTGTATAAGGGTTTCCACGGCGATGCGGCGCTGACTGTCCCCGTCGGCAAAATCAACGGACGGACGCAGGCTCTTCTGGATGCATGCAAGGCCGGGTTGGCAGCGGGGATTGGCGCAGCTCGCGCCGGTGCGCGAGTTGGTGACATCTCCGCGGCGGTGCAGACGACTGTGGAAGCGCTTGGCTTTTCTGTGGTGCGCGAGTATACCGGGCACGGGGTGGGCAGGAATCTCCATGAAGACCCACTGGTGCCCAATGTTGGCCAGCCGCAGACGGGCGCCTTGTTGCGCCCGGGGATGACGATCGCCATCGAGCCGATGATCAATCTGGGTAGCTGGGAAGTGGAACTGAGACCGAACGGCTGGACAGTTGCGACGCGAGATGGCAGCGTGTCGGCGCACTTTGAGCACACGGTGGTCATCAGAGAGGGCGAGGCGGAGATTCTGACGAAGCTGTAGAGGATCGTCGGCCATCGTGTCTGGCTGTGGTCGTGGGATGCTGTAGAGATTGCCGAAAATCGCCCCCAAGAACGGTCAAAAAGCTCTTGGTGTCCTGGCTGGTTTGTGATATAATAGGTCATTAGCGCACCGGTTGGACTGGGCGCCCGACGTGTGTGTCGCGGACGTACTGTCTGCTGTGTGTCATGTCGTGTGGGGCGTGAGGGGTATGGCGAAAAAAGACGTTATCGAAGTTGAAGGCATCGTGAAAGAGGCGCTCCCGAACGCAATGTTCCGGGTGAAGCTTCAGAATGAGCACGTGATACTGGCGCACATTTCGGGCAAGATGCGCTTGAACTTCATCCGCATTCTGCCGGGAGATAGAGTTCTGGTGGAGCTATCGCCCTACGACCTCACGCGTGGGCGCATTATCTACCGGTACAAATAGACGTTGGCGGCTGCAGGGTGGTACGAGACGCAGTCTCGTCCGGCTCTTTGGCCAGTGGGAGGAAGACGGTGAAGGTCGGGGCATCGGTTAAGCGACGTTGTGAAAAGTGCAAGATTATCCGGCGGCGAGGGGTTGTCATGGTGATCTGCACCAATCCTAAGCACAAGCAGCGCCAGGGATGATTTCGGCAGGAGGAATGGATGGCACGTATCGCCGGAGTTGATATTCCGCGAGATAAGCGGGTGGAGATCTCTCTGCGTTACATTTACGGTATTGGACCAAGCAATAGCCGTGATATTGTGGCGCGGGCACGGGTCAATCCTGACACGCGGGTGAAGGATCTGACAGAGGAAGAAGTCAGCCGTCTGCGTGAGGCGATTGAAAAGAACGTCAAGGTGGAAGGCGATCTACGGCGTGAGCTGCAGATGAACATTAAGCGGCTGACAGAAATTGGCTGCTATCGCGGTATCCGCCACCGACGGAACCTGCCCGTGCGTGGGCAGCGCACCAAGACCAACGCTCGTACCAAGCGCGGAACGAGAAAGACAGTTGCCGGTCGCAAGAAGGCCGCGAGCAAGAAGTAGGCAAGGAGGAGATAGAGGGAAAGACCGGTTGGCAGTTGCCGTTTATGCTGTCGCCCCTTTCCCTCGCTATCAGCAATGGCAGAACCCAAGACAGAGAAGAAACCAGCAAAGGGTGCAGCCAGGCCCACCGCGGCAGGTGCAGCACCTGGTGCAGCAGCAGCGCCGGCTTCCGCGAGCAAGCGCCGGCCGACCAAGGCCAGGCGGCGCGAACGCAGGGTCGTGCCCACCGGTTGTGCATACATTCAATCGACATTCAACAATACTTTGGTCACTTTGACGGATCCACAGGGTGGAGTGCTATCCTGGGGTTCAGCAGGCAGCTCGGGCTTCAAGGGATCGCGCAAGAGTTCCCCCTATGCGGCGCAGGTTGCCGCCGAGGGAGCAGCGCGCAAGGCAATGGAACAGGGACTGCGCCAGATCGAGGTTTTCGTCAAGGGCCCAGGCTCTGGTCGTGAATCGGCCATTCGTGCCTTGCAGACGTCTGGTCTCACCGTCACATCCATTACTGATGTCACGCCGATCCCGCACAATGGCTGCCGGCCACCCAAGCGGCGACGGGTGTAGTACGTACGACTTCTGGAGGTAGCATGGCACGTTATATCGGCCCAGTTTGCAAATTGTGTCGGCGTGAGGGACGCAAGTTGTTCCTCAAAGGGGTGCGTTGCACGACCAAGTGCGCCCTGGACAGGCGCGGCGACAACCCGCCCGGATTCCACAGCGCTCGCCGGCGCAAGCCAACCGAGTATTCAATTCAGTTGCGTGAGAAGCAGAAGGCGCGGCGCATCTACGGTGTTCTGGAACGGCAGTTCCGGAAGCATTACCACGAGGCGGCCCGCAAAGCTGGCGCCACGGGTGAGACACTCGTGCGCATTCTCGAAATGCGTCTTGACAACGTCGTCTTCCGACTTGGCCTGGCCGAGTCGCGCTCACAGGCCCGTCAACTCGTGAGCCACGGGCATATTGTTGTCAACACCAAGAAGACCGACATCCCCTCATACATCGTGAAAGTCGGCGATGTGGTGAGTGTGCGTGCCGTCAGCCGCACCAATGTGTACTTCAAGATGATGGCCAAAGAACTGACGCGCAAAGCGCCCGTGTCCTGGCTGTCGCTCGATGCTGCGCAGATGTCCGGGAAAGTTGTGTCAGCGCCAACCCGGGCGGACACTGATACCGGAATCGATGACCAACTTATTGTAGAGTTCTACAGTAGATAAATCCTATCCCAGACAGTTGTGGCCAGTAGCTGTGTGCATGTCCGGATGGACGTTCACATGGGACTCGGCTACTCAAAGGGACAGGGTTCAAGACAAGGCTGGCAGGTGGTGGGATCGCGGTTTTCAGCGCAGTTGGCGCTTCTGTGCAGGGCAGAGAAGCGGTAACGGGCGCCGAGAATGAGGGGGCGGCCACAGGGTGACTGTACCCGTGTCCTCCCACCTGTGGCCCCACCGTTTGTTGGGAGGCTGATCCTCTTTGATTGACGTTGCTGTGCCAACAAAGATCGAGACGGTGGCCAGTTCAGACACCTATGCCCGCTATGTCATCGAGCCGCTGGAAAGCGGCTATGGTGTGACGATGGGCAATGCGATGAGGCGTGTTTTGCTCTCATCGCTGCCGGGTGCGGCCATTACGTCTATTCGTATAGACGGCGTATATCACGAGTTTACGTCCATTCCGCACGTTAAGGAAGATATCACTGTCATCCTTCTTAACGTCAAGTCCATCCGCCTGCGTTGGAGCGCGTCATCAGACAATCCGATGCGTCTCTATGTTCAGGCGCGCGGTGAAGGCTTGATTACAGCAGGTGACATCGAGTGCCCAAGCGGGGTCGAGGTCATGAATCCAGACCAGCCGCTGATTACACTCGATTCGTCTGATGCAGTCTTGACGATGGAATTGATTGCTGAGCGCGGGCGTGGATATGTGCCGGCGGAGATGCGGGAAGGACTACCGATCGGGACAATTCCGGTCGACGCTATCTATAGCCCGGTGCGGAAGGTTAACTTCGTCGCCGAGCATACCCGTATCGGCCAGGTGACAACCTATGACCGGTTGATCATCGAGATCTGGACTGATGGGACGATGCACCCAGATGAGGCGCTGAATCGAAGCGCCGAGGTCCTGGTGCGTCACTTCTCGCTGCTGGCCAGCCTGGAACACGGCTCGCCGCGTGTGGAGAAGCAGCCACTGGGCGCCAGCGCTGTGCCGCAGCGGCTCTACGAGATCCCGATCGAGGATCTCGAGCTAACGGTGCGGGCATTCAACTGTCTGAAGCGGGCAGGCATCACCAAGGTTGGCCAGGTGTTGGAGATGTCGGAGAGCGAGCTGCTCAATGTGCGTAACTTTGGGCAGAAGTCGCTTGACGAGTTGCGCCAGCGTTTGGTTGTCCGTGGCTACATCGTTGGGCCTGTGCCAGCAGATGAGTCAACTGAACTAGAGCAAAACGCCGAGCCAGACGAGGAGTCTGCTGTGGCTGGGACCGAGGAGAAAGTGTCATGAAACACCGAGTGGGCGGCCGCAGATTCGGCCGTCCGACCGATCAGCGCCTGGCCATGTACAAGAATCTGGTCACCGATGTGCTGCGTTACGAGAAAATCATCACGACTGAGGCTAAGGCGAAGGAAATCCAGGGTATGGTTGAGAAGATGATTACCCTGGCCCGTGGCGGTACGATTCACGACCGCCGGCTCGCTCGGGCGCGCGTGAACGATCCACTTATCGTGGAGAAGCTGTTCACGACGCTCGCCCCACGCTATGCAGGACGGCCTGGTGGTTATACACGAGTCATCAAGCTGGAGCCTCGCCTCGGTGATGGCGCTCCCCGCGCCATGATTTCGCTGGTGGAAGAGCCGGAAGCGGTGGAAACAAAGGCGAAGGACAAGAAGTAGGTTGGGCGTAACGCCCGACGTTGAGAGTCATCGTGGCGGAGGAACAGAGAGAGGGCGCGACACGCAACATCCTGCTGGTTCTGGAGTATGACGGCACGCGCTACGCCGGATTCCAGTGGCAGACGGGTGCGCTGACGATTCAGGCGGAGATCGAAACAGCAATCGACCGGTTGACCGGAGAGCGGATACGCATTACGGCAGCCGGGCGGACAGATGCGGGGGTGCACGCACGAGGCCAGGTGGTGACGTTCACAACGTCGTCTCGCCTGGCGGTGCATGACCTGCAGAGGGCTCTGAACGCGTTGCTTCCCCTGGACATTGCTGTGGTGAGCGCTCGCGATGTAGCAGCCGATGTGCACGCTCG
This sequence comes from uncultured Ktedonobacterales bacterium, assembly GCA_964402955.1. Taxonomy (GTDB): domain Bacteria; phylum Chloroflexota; class DTOL01; order DTOL01; family DAOUCN01; genus CAYOEZ01. The sequence continues at coordinate 9,426 of CAYOEZ010000072.1, forward strand.
CTTCTCTGCTGTTCGCCGGGCCTATCGCTACACGATCTGGAACACGGCTGTGCGGTCGCCCCTGCTGCGGACGACGAGCTACCACGTTGGCGGTTCGCTGGACGTGGCGGCGATGCACGAGGCAGCGCAGGTTCTGGTGGGAATACACGACTTTGCCGCTTTTGGCGGGCCAATGCACGAGGGCGGCAGCACTGTGCGCATGATCTATCGTCTAGAGTGCCAACGTGAGGGTGACCTGGTTCTGGTCGACATCGAGGCTAATGCCTATCTCTCACGGATGGTCCGGCATATCGTGGGAACACTGCTGGCAGTGGGACGTGGCAGGCTGTCGGCGGCAGATGTCGCTGCGGTACTGGCAGCGAAAGATCGCAACCGTGTTCAGGCTGCGGTTCCTGCCCACGGTTTGTGTCTCATGGATATTGGCTATTCGAAGGAGTTGACATGAAGACCTACACGCCAAAGGCCGGCGATATCAAGCGGGCCTGGCATGTCATAGATGCTGAGGGCAAAACGCTCGGCCGGGTGGCTTCTGTGGTTGCCCAATTGCTGAAGGGCAAGCACAAGGTGACGTATGCAACGCACCTGGACACGGGTGACTTTGTTGTGGTGGTCAATGCTGAGAAGCTGGAACTGACACGCAAGCATCTGGAGACGAAGTTCTACTACCGGCATTCCGGCTATCCCGGGGGCTTCCGCAAGGTGGCGCTGCGCGAGAACTATGCGCTGCGGCCGGCCTGGGTGGTTGAAGAAGCGGTGCGTGGGATGCTCCCCCGCAACCGGTTGGGTGCAGTCATGGTGCGTAAGCTGAAGGTCTATGCTGGCCCGAATCACCCGCACAGTGCTCAGACTGAGCAACCCAAGGAGGGGCAGGTCTAAGTCTCTGCCTGACGGGGTGAGTTGCACGCTCGCTCCAGGGGTGGGGAACCTGTCTGAATTATGGAGGAGTCATGGCTGAGGTAACATACTATTCAGGCACAGGGCGTCGCAAGACCGCTATCGCCCAGGTGCGTCTCATGCCCGGAACGGGAGTTATGACCGTCAATGGCAAGCCCCTGGCTGAGTATTTCCCTGGCGGCATGCTGGTGACGCGCGCGCTTGCTCCCCTCAAGGCAGCAGGCTTTGAGCAGCAGTATGATGTCCTGGTGAAGGTTCTGGGAGGCGGTGTCCACGGACAGGCCGGTGCAGTGAGCCATGGCCTGGCGCGTGCCCTCGTGGTTATGGATGAAAACCTCCGCCTGGTCATGCGTAAGAACGGTCTTCTGACCCGCGATCCTCGTGAGAAGGAACGCAAGAAACCTGGTCTGCGCCGTGCCCGCAAGGCGAAGCAGTACACGAAGCGCTAGATCAAACAGGGGAGACCGATTCTGGTCTCCCCTTTGTGCTTATGCCCCTGTGGCGTGCGCCGATGCGAATTGTCGCACTGCAAGGGCTAGCAGCTTGTCGGCGAGAGTTGTCTCACCGCAGAGACGCAGAGTACGCAGAGGTTTTGATGGTTTTCTGTGCTCTTTCTCGGCGATCTCTGCGTCTCTGCGGTAGAAATGACCTCCGGCATTGGCTCTCCGACAGGCTGCTAGCGGAAGAAATAGAGGATAGCGACGACGCTGGCCATCCAGGCGACGACGTTGATCAAGAAGGGGCGATCGCCGATCAGGATCTCTTCCGGGCTGCCCCCGGCGTTCTTGAGATGGACCAGGTACAAGTAGCGGAAGATGCCGTAGAGCACGAAGGGGATAGTCAGCATCATGGCGTGGTTCTTGGGCAGCTTGTCGTAGGTGAACGTATAGAGGCTGTAGGACATGACCGTGGTCGAGGTGACGACAGAGAGAATCTCTTCGAGCAATTCGGGCGTGTATTCGCGCAGTATCTGGCGGTGATTGCCGGCCTGATCGTTGAGCAGAATAAGCTCGTGGCGGCGCTTGGAGAAGCCAAGGAACAGTGAGAGCAGGATGGTGACCAGGTAGAGCCAGGGCGAAATGGCAACCTGGATGACGACGGCGCCGGCTACGGCGCGCAGGACGAAACCTGCGGCAAGCGTGAAGACATCGATCAAGACGATATGCTTCAGCATGAAGGTATAGGCCAGTTGGATGAGGAAGTAGGCTGAGGCAACGACGCCCATGGGCATGCTGAGCGCAAACCCTGCCGTCAGGCTGACAACGGTCAGGATGGATGCGACGATCAGGGCAGTCCTGGCGCTGATCTTACCCGAGGCGATGGGGCGAAAGCGCTTGCGGGGGTGCAGGCGGTCTTTCTCCACGTCGGCAACGTCGTTGATCATGTAGACGGCGCCAGACAGAATGCAGAAGACGACGAATGCCGCGCTTGCCAGGCCAAAAAAGCGGTACATCTGCGGGGAGAATGGGGTCCAGTATTCGTTGAGTGTGAAAGCAAGCGGGAAGAAGAGTATCCCGTTCTTTGTCCACTGCTTGGGTCGCATGGCCCGCAGTATGTCTAGAAGCACGATATGTCCTCCGTAACGGCGTTGGGTGTATCATAGCGTATTCTAGCCTGTGCGTCAACTAAGGGAGCAGGGAGCAGGGAGCAGGGAGCGAATAGTGAGATGCTAGTTGCGGCTCTCTTGTCCTTTCTCCCTGCTGCCTGCTCCCTACTCCCTGCTCCCTGCTAAGCGAACAAACGAATGACGAAGCAACGACTAGATGTGGCGCTGACTGAGCGCGGGCTGGTGGAGACGCGGGCGAAGGCGCGGGCGCTGATTCTGGCCGGCGAGGCGCTCGTGAATGGCCAGAGTGAGACAAAGGCCAGCGCGCTTGTCGATGAAGGCTCTGAGGTGACGCTCAAGGCCGGCCTTCCCTATGTCAGCCGCGGCGGCCTGAAGCTGGCGCATGCGCTGGACAGCTTTCAGATCGCCGTGGCGGGCCTGGTTTGCCTGGACGCGGGGGCGTCGACGGGCGGCTTCACCGATTGCCTGCTGCAGCGTGGCGCGGCGCGTGTGTATGCAGTTGATGTCGGCTATGGACAGCTTGACTGGCGGATGCGCTCTGATGCGCGTGTGGTGGTGATGGAGCGCACAAATATCCGCTATGTGACAAGTCTGCCGGAGCAGCCCGATTTCTGCGTTGTCGACGTCTCGTTCATCTCGCTGCGTCTGGTACTGCCGGTGCTTTTCCGCCTCTGCAGTGGCGCGGCGCAATGTGTGGCGTTGGTCAAGCCGCAGTTTGAGGCAGGGCGCGCGCAGGTGGGCAAGGGCGGCGTGGTGCGCGATGAGCGGGTGCACCGGCAGGTGCTGGCCGATGTGATCGCCGCTGCAATGGAGATGGGCTGGCGGCCGCGTGGGCTGGTGCGCTCGCCGATCACTGGCCCGGCCGGCAACATCGAGTTTCTGCTGTGGCTAGGCAAGGCGGGAGAGGCTGTGCCAGGGGATGTGCTCGTCGGACGCGGATTTGCATGACAGGTGGGTGAGGTTTCCATACCCGGCGTTTCAGGTATGCGGCGGGGCGCCGGCTATGGAAAGCCGGCCTACGACTATTTTTCGTTCTCGAATGGAGTCTCGGTTATGACCCGTCCACTGATTGGCCTGACGACGGCCCTGCGACAAGACTATCCGGGCATCATGGCGGCGGCGCTGCGCGAGACGTATGTGCGGGCGGTGCGTGATGCGGGCGGACTGCCTGTGCTGATTCCTGCCGGCCCCGAGGATGTACTGCGTGAGACGTTTGCACGTCTCGACGGTTTGCTCTTGCCAGGCGGCGGCGACATCGCGCCGGCTGAGTTTGGCGAGCAGCCGCACCCGAACCTTGGCGCGACAGAGCCGCAACGTGATAGCCTGGAACTGACGTTGTGCCGCTGGGCGCTGGCCGAGGACAAGGCCGTGCTGGGTATTTGCCGTGGCATCCAGGTCATGAACGTAGCGGCAGGGGGCACGCTCTACCAGGACATCCCATCGCAGTTCACGACAAGCATCCGGCATGCCAGCGACCTCGCGTTGCCGCGCGCGTATATTGCACACGATGTAGTGGTCGAGGCGGGGTCGCGTTTGGCGGCGCTGCTGGGCCGGGAGACGCTGCCGGTGAATAGCTGGCACCACCAGGCAGTGAAGGATGTGGGGCGCGGGATGGTCGTGACGGCGCGTGCCGGAGACGGCCTGATCGAGGGGATGGAAGCGCCGGGGCTGCGCTTCGCCGTCAGCGTGCAGTTCCATCCTGAGGACTTATATGAGACGAGCGAGCGTATCAGCCGGTTGTTTGCGGGTTTCATCGCTGCGTGCCGAGGATAAGTTGACATGGATGTGCTCATCGGTCTGCTCATTGCGCTGATCGGCGGCATTGTCACCTCGTTGGCCTATGTGGTGATCGTCTGGCGGCTCGATCGCTACGAGAAGGAGCCAGTGGGGATGCTGGCGCTGGCATTCATCTGGGGCGCCTTGCCGGCGGTGATCATTTCGGTTGTCCTTGAAGTCGGGCTGGGCGGGATATTTGGCGAGAGCCGGCTGGGCCATGTGCTGGCAGACGCCGGGCTGGCGCCGATCGTCGAGGAGAGCGCCAAGGGGCTGGCGCTGCTGGCGTTTCTCGTCTTCTCGTACCGGGAGCTGGACGGCGTGCTCGATGGTATTGTCTATGGCGCCATGATTGGCTTTGGCTTTGCCTTCACGGAGAATGTGCTATATGTCGTCTCGGGGGTGGCGGAGGACGGGCTGGCGATGGGAATATTCATCCTCTTCCTGCGCACGGTCATCTTCGGCATCAATCACGCCTTCTTCACCAGCCTGACGGGTATCGGCGTGGGAGCGGCTCGCCTGAGACGCGGCGTGCTGGAACGGCTCGTCATTATGTCGGTGGGCTGGCTGTGCGCCGTGATCTTCCATGCCATCCACAATCTGGGCACGGCGCTGGCGGATGTAACGGGGCTGCTCTCGATGGGGATCAGCGTCCTGTCGGATTGGGGCGGGGTACTGATGCTGTTGGTGGTGGTGCTCATCGTCTGGCGCAAGGAGCAACAATGGATCAGCGAGGAGTTGTCGAGCGAGGTGACGCCGGGTTTCCTGACGGCTGAGAAATACACGGCCCTGGCGTCGACGGCGGGGCGGCAGCGCCTGCTGGCCAAAACATTGCGCCAGCGTGGGTGTGGCGCTTACCGCCGCCTGGGACGCGAGTATGCGCTGCTGACCGAATTGGCGTTCAAGAAGCGACAACTGCGTTTGCTGGGTGACGAGCGGGGCACGCAAGTTGAGATTGACCGCCTGCGCCTGGCCATCGCCAATGAGAATGCGGCAGATGTCGTCGGCGCGCCCGTGTAGCAGCGCATCTGTGATCGTTCATGACTTCTAGCGAGGCCCTTCCATGCCGATGGTGTGGAAGGGCCTCTGTAGATGATGCATGGCGAGATACCCCATCGCTGGTGGGGGTAACACCCCACGCTGCTCTGCACCGGTTCGTCTCCTCGCTTGCATGTTTCTCCTGCGGGCTCTGTACCTGTGTGCGGATTCAAGGTTGTGTGCTGCTATGGAATTGCACGCTGAACATTGCTATCTTTGGCTTCTCGATGTGCACCGGCAGCGCCTATGTGCCCTCGCTGGGTGAGTTTCTGGTCATGCTGACGCTGGTGAGCGCCGGTGTGGTGGGATTTGGCCTGATCGCCAAGTATTTCCCGGTGTTTGTAGAGGAAGGCAAGGCGCACGGATAAGCAGGGCGCTCCTATTGTGATTGCAGCCTTCGACGGCTGGCGTCCCACAAGTAGACGCTCCCGACAACAAGCGCGGCCAGATAGGCGGCGAGATAGATGACCTGGCGCGGATACAGTGCAAGGTTGAAAGATCCCCAATGAGCAAAGGCTGCGATTGTTATCAGCACGAGCATGACCATCCCGCCCCGAACGTAGACGGTGATGGGCGCGAGGCTGCGCGCCGTGACAACGACAAGCATGGAGAGAGACAGGGAGAGGTAGAAAGCGCCAAAGCTCTGTAGCGTCAGGAGCGAGAGCGGTTCTGGAAAAACGCCACCATAGAGGCCGGCTGCCGAGCCAACCAGGGCCACCAGGGCAAGAAAGGCCACGAAGAACGCGAAGAGGGCTAGAACAGCGCGCACCCAGAGCGGGACGAGTGCGCCCTCGTCAGCGAGGCGCGCCCGCACGTGCAGGTAGGAGCCGGCGCTCGCGACAGCAGCAGCGATGGCGATTGCCATCATAATGATGTAGGGCCAGGTCAGGATCGCCCCCAGCCGCAACCGGTCCCAATGCCCCAACAGAACAGCAGCCTCCGTGAGGCCAAAAAGGGAGACATAGAGAGCGGGCGCCCGGATGACACTCAAACGCCGGTGGTAGGCCGCGAGGCCAGACATAGCAGCGCCGCCAAGATACCAGGCGCCCATGGTCATTGCTACCATGGGTGAGATGTTCCAGGCGAAGTTATCAGCCGACCAGCCTGGCGCCAGGAACATGACCAGGCCGACCAGACCGAAGGCGACGCTGGCGGCATACATGAGCATGTGCGCCCGTGGCGATAACGAGACATCGCTAGACATGTGATTCTCCTCTTATACGTCGCTTGCGTAGGGAGCATAGCAGCCGTGCGGCGATGATGCCGTGCCAATGTTGTGCTGCTTAGGATGCTGTGCCTGCACCCGTAATCATACTATAGCACGTATATTATGTAGTGTCAAGAGCTTCGCTGCGAGAGCACGGGGCGTGTTCTGCGTTCCGTTCTGGACCTGGCACATGCCCTGGCTCGCTCCACAGTGCTTGACGCACCGGCGCGCCATCGTCTATAATCACTTACACAGGGAGGGTACAGTGCTATCTGACGATGTGATCAACTATCTGCTGCGGCGCGGTGTGGCGGAGATCGTGGGTGAGGATGAGCTGGTTGGCTGGTTGAAGAGCGGGCGCACGTTGCGCCTGAAGCAGGGCTTCGACCCGTCGCGTCCGAATCTGCACGTGGGCCACGCGGTTGGCCTGCGCAAGCTGCGCCAGTTCCAGGATCTGGGGCACCAGGTGGTGCTGGTTGTCGGCGACTGGACGGCGCAGATTGGCGACCCCAGCGGGCGTGACAAGTCGCGCCAGCGGCTCTCGGCGGCTGAGGTGAAGGTCAACGCACAGACCTACATGGAGCAATTCTTCAGCATTGTTGACCAGAGCAAGACAGAGGTGCGCTGGCAGAGCGAGTGGTATGGCGGATTCACGCTGGCCGACGTCTTTGAGCTGACGGCGCGCTTCACCCTGGCCGACATCCTGGCCCACGAGACCTTTCGCCAGCGCTGGGAAAACCAGCAGCCGCTCAGCCTGATGGAGATCATGTATCCGTTGCTGCAAGGATATGACTCGATCGCCATTGACGCCGACGTAGAGTTTGGCGGCACCGACCAGAAGTTCAACAATCTGGTGGGGCGGCAGTTGCAGGGCATGATGGGCCAGCGGGCGCAGGCTGTCTTGCTGGTACCGCTCATCGCCGGAAGCGACGGGCGCAAGATGAGCAAGAGCTTTGGCAACACTGTGGATGTGATCGACCCGCCCGTGGAGATGTACGGTAAGCTGATGCGCCTGAGCGACGACATGTTGCCCGTCTACTACGAGACGCTAACCGACGTGCCCGACGCAGAGCTAACCGCCATGCAGCTTGATATGCAACTGGGCAAGCTGAACCCGCGCGACGCCAAGATGCGCCTGGCGCGCTCGATCACGGCGCTGTTCCACGGGGCAGAGGCCGGGCAGGTGGCTGAGGCGGAGTTTGTGCAGGTGTTCCAGAAGCACGAGCTGCCGACCGACATGGCAACGACGGCGATCGCTGCCGGCGCAACCGTGGCCGATTTTCTGGTCGCCAGCGGCCTGGCGGCATCGAAGGGCGCAGCGCGGCGGCTGGTGCAGCAGGGCGGCGTGAGCGTGGATGGGGTGAAGATCGCCCACTCCTCGGCCCCTGCCGTCGCCGGCATCTGGCGCGTTGGCCCGCGGCGGTTTGTAAGGGCAGGGTAGAGGGTGGAGGGGAGTGGGTAGAGGGGACAGAGTAGCATCTCGATGCAAATCCTCTACCCGCCACCCGCTACCCTCTACCCTTCGTTAGAACTTCTCGTGGTGCACCTTCGCCGGGTCGTAGCGCGTGCGCGGGGGCTTCTCTTCGGCGGGATGGCCGACGGGGAGCAGGCAGAGGATGCGGATGTGCGGGGGGACGCCCAGTGTCTCGCGCACATGGGCTTCGCGCTCAGTGCGCGGGTAGATGCCCACCCATACACCGCCCAAACCCAACGATGTGGCTGCCAGCAGGATGTTCTCAGTGGCCGCTGCGCCATCGGCAATCCAGTGGTCCGAGAGCTTCTCGTCGCCGCAGACGGCGATGACGACAGGCGCACGCGCGCACATGTCGCTGAAGGTGTGCGTGGCGGCCAACTTCTGGCGTGTTACCGCATCGCGCACGACGATGAAGTGCCACGGATCGAGGGCGCGCCCGGACGGAGCAGACATGGCCGCTTCGAGCAACTGGCGCACCTGCGCCTCACTCACGTTCTCGTTGGTGTACTGGCGGATACTACGCCGCCGCTTGATGAGATCGAGCATCTTATCTCTCTCCTAACATCTCCCCCAGAGACTCGCTGTTATGGATACACTTGATCACGTCGCTGAGAAGCGGCGCTACCGAAACCACGCTGAGTGTCTTGATTCGTTCGTCTTCCGGCAACATGTTTTCGTTTGTCAGGGGCAACGTGTCGGTGATGACGATTTCCTTGAATGGGAAAGCCAGCAGATTTTTGCGGTAGTTGCCAGAGAAAACGGCATGGGTGGCGCAGATATAGATGTCGCCGGCTTTGGCATCCCTGAGCATGTTGGCGGCCGCCAACACCGAAGCGCCAGTGTTGATCTCTTCGTCAACCATGATGGCGATTTCCCCGGCCACATCGCCAATGATGTTCTCTGCTGTGACTCTGCCGGTGATGGGATCGCGCCGCTTGTTGATGATGGCGAACTGGTTGGGAACGCCCAGCATGAGCGCAAGGTCACGGGCGCGCTTGGCGGCGCCGATGTCGGGAGACACCACGACAACGTCGTCGAGCCGGCTGATCTTCTCGCGAAAATAGCGGGCCAGTAGAGGCAGGGCGCGCAGCTCGTCCATGGGGATGTTGAAGAAGCCTTGAATCTGCTGTGCATGAAGGTCGAGGGTCACGACACGATTGGCGCCCGCAACGGAAATCAGATCGGCGAGGAGACGAGCGGTGATTGGTACACGTGGTTGGTCTTTTTTATCGCTGCGCCCGTAGGAGTAGTAGGGGATAACGGCAGTGATACGTCCGGCTGAAGCTCGCTTGCACGTATCGATCATGATCAGTAGTTCCATGATATTGTCATTGACCGGGAAGGCGAAGGGCTGGATAATGAAGGTGTCCTTGCCGCGTACGCTCTCCTTGAGACGGACGAAGATGTTTTCGTTGCTGTACTTAGTCACCTCGACCGGTGTCAACTCGACGCCAAGGTGGCTGCAGATCGCTTCAGCCAGCGCGGGATGAGCGTTACCAGTCAGAATGCGTAGATCGTTGGACACAAGGACCTCCTGAGGGGCAGACTATCCAACCAAACCACGGAGCGCCTGCGATTGTCAGTATTTTGTGTCGTTTGCCGTGTTCGTCTGCGTGTGACACGCAAGCGGGGTGGGCGCAGCCTGCTGAGATGCTTGCCGCTGGAACATATATGGGCAGGTCGCAGGCCTGCCCACGCAAGAAGCAAGACATGCGCGCCTGGGGGGATTCGAACCCTCGACAGCCAGTTCCGAAGACTGGTGCTCTAGTCCACTGAGCTACAGGCGCATGGCGGACAGTACTTGTCCACTGTTATCTTACTACGCAAGACGCTGTTTGTCAACTGGAGTAATGCCGTTGGTAGTGTATCATATTGTGTGTAAGCTGTCTTGACGGGAGAAGACAATAGGCG
>CAYOEZ010000073.1:0-15815 GCA_964402955.1 uncultured Ktedonobacterales bacterium
ATACAGCACCCGATAGGGCGGGGTGAGCTTCGGGGCAGGCTCTCGTCGCACTCCACAGAACACTACAGTTTCATCACAGCAAGCAGTTCACGGACAGCATTGGCAGAATTCTCAAGCGCGGCCAACTCGTCCGCATTCAGCTTGAGCACCACAATGTCCTCCATGCCCTTCGCCCCCAGCTTGACCGGCACGCCGCTGTAAACGCCATGTATGCCATACTCGCCGTCGAGGTAGACCGAGCATGGCACGATCTTATGCTTGTCGTAGACGATGGCATCAACCATCTCCGCCACCGCCGCTGACGGCGCATAGAAGGCGCTGCCCGTCTTGAGCAGGTTGACGATCTCAGCCCCACCGTCACGCGTGCGCTGCACCAGCGCCGCGATGCGTTCGGCCGGCAACAACTCCGGCAACGGCACCCCACCGACAGTCGTGTAGCGCGGCAGCGGCAGCATCGTATCGCCGTGCCCGCCCAGAACATAGGCGTCAATATTTTCGACCGACACCTTCAGTTCCATCGCAATGAAAGCGCGGAAACGAGCCGAATCGAGCACTCCCGATTGGCCAAGCACGCGCTGGCGTGGGAAACCACTCACTTTCCAGGCAAGCTGGCACATGGCGTCGAGCGGGTTGGTAACCACGATCAAGATGCAGTTGGGCGAATAGCGGACGATCTGCTCCGCCACGCTCTTGACAATGTTCATGTTCGTGAGGACAAGGTCATCGCGGCTCATGCCCGGCTTGCGGGCAATGCCAGACGTGATCACGGCAATGTCCGAATTCGCCGTGTCAGCGTAGTCGTTCGTTCCCATCACCAGGCCGTCATAACCGACGACCGGGCCGGCTTCCTGCAAGTCGAGCGCCTTGCCCTGCGGCAGCCCCCCGACAATATCGACCATGACCAGATCTGCATAGTTGCGTTCAGCCAGTCGTTGCGTCGTCGTCGCCCCTACGAAGCCGGCGCCGACCACTGTAATCTTCTTACGCATTGTCAAACCTCCTCGTTCGACACTCAAGATAGAAACGGATTGTGTTGTTTCTCTTCACCAATCGTTGTAACATCACCGTGCCCGCTGTAGACAAGCGTGTCCTCAGGCAAAATGAGCAGCCGCCGCCTGATCGACTCGAGCAAAAGATCACTGTCGCCGCCGGGCAGGTCGCTGCGCCCGATGGAGCTGGCAAACAGGGTATCGCCGGCGATCAGGATGCCATGCCCGTAGAGGCAGACGCCGCCCGGCGTGTGTCCCGGTGTGTGAATCACCTGCAACGTCAGTTCCCCGAAAGTAATGACATCGCCGTCAGTCAGCAGCCGGTCGGCCTGAGCCGCCGCCGGCGTCGCCAGTCCGAACATTCTGGCCTGCTGCCCGCCGCCATTGAGCAACGGAACATCGGCGGCGTGAATCGCCAGTGCAGCGCCTGTCTTCTGCTTAAAGAACGCGTCGCCATAGGTGTGATCCAGATGGCCATGCGTGTTGACGATCAGTGCGACATGCAGCTTCAGAGCAACGCTCTCGGCATAGACGCCTTCGCTGTCAATCGTTGGATCGATCAGCAGCGCCTCGCCCGCCGCCTCGTCCTCGATCAGGTACGTATTCGTCTGAAACGGCCCCCGTGCGTAAGTATGTATCTTCATAGGGTTCAGAGTTCAGGGCACAGGGTTCAGGGTTCAGGGAAGCGGGTCAATCGCGTGGTCGCGACCCTATACCCTGTACCCGATACCCTATACCCTGCTACCCTGCCTCCGCCAGCGCGGCCAGCGTGCGCGCCATCACCCCGCTGCCAAACTTCGGCTGGTAGGGACGATCTTTGCCGTCGCCGAGCTTGGACGTGCCGGCGATGTCCAGGTGAATCCAGGGCGTGTCTTCGGCAAAAGCGCCGATGAAGAGAGCGCCCGTGATTGCTCCCCCTGGCCGCCCGCCAATGTTCTTCAGGTCGGCCACATCACTCTCCAGCAATTCCTTGTACTCATCGTCGGTAGGCATGGGCCAGATCTTCTCGCCCGTCTCCTTACTGGCGGCCAGCAGTTGATCGAGCGCTGGCTGGTTGTTGCTGAAGGCGCCGCTATAGACATGGCCCAGAGCGATGACCATCGCCCCCGTCAGCGTCGCCACATCGATCAGCGGCGAACAGCCGAGCTTGCGGGCATAGGTCAAAGCATCGGCCAGGATCATGCGGCCTTCGGCGTCGGTGGAGACAATCTCGAAGGTCTTGCCGCTCATCGTCTTGATGATGTCGCCGGGACGGGCAGCGCCGCCGCCGGGCATGTTTTCGACCGCCGGCACGAGCGCCGTCACATTGCGCGCGGGCTTGAGCAGCGCGATGGCGCGCATGGCGCCAAGGACCGCCGCGCCGCCGGCCATATCGCCCTTCATGTCGCCCATGCCATCCGACGGCTTAATCGACAGCCCGCCGCTATCGAACGTCACCGCCTTGCCCACCAACGCCAGGGGCGGGCGTTGCTCGTCCCTGCCCGCGCCCCAATAGTGCAGAACGATCAGGCGGGGCGGCTGGTGGCTGCCCTGGGCCACAGCCAGAATCGAGCCCATTGCCATGTCTTCCATCTGCGTACGATCGAGAATGCTGACCTCTAGCCCGACCTCTCTTGCCATGGCCAGGGCAGCGTCTGCCAGAAAGGTCGGCGTGGCCACATTGCCCGGCTCGTTGATCAGATCGCGCGCGAAGTTGGTCGACTCGGCGTAGATGACGCCACGGCTAACGCCTTTCTCCAACGCAGCAACCTTGCTCTTGTCATGCTCAGCCAGCGTCAGGCTGATAGGATCGGCGCCATCCACCGCTTTGGTCACGTATTTCTTGAACCGGTAAAGAGCCAGGAGCGAACCTTCGCAGGTGGCCTGCGCTGCTTTGGTCGCGTCCAGCCCGCCAATACCGGCGCCGTGCACAATGGTCGCCGCCTGTTTGGCGCCCAGCTTGCGGGCCAGCCTGATGGCCGTACCTGCCGCCTGGCGCGCCCGTTCCAAAGTGAAATCACTGGCCTTGCCCAGGCCGACAACAATGATGCGTGTAGAAGCGATCTTGCCATAGGTGTGTACGACCGACGTCGCATTCAGCTTGCCCTTGATCTCACCAGCGGCGATGAGCTGGCTGATGATGCCTCCCAGAGCCTTGTCGACGGCGCCTGTTGCGCCGCCTGGACTTGTCACGCCTTCGAATAGATTGACGATGATCGTATCGCCCGTAAACGTGGCGATATCAAGAGCCTCTACGGTGATCTTCATGGTCTCGTTGACTCCTCTGGGTGTGGTCTATGATTGTCAGGCGCACGCGCTTGGTCACGTGCTGTGCAGATCTCCCCGCCTATTCTGCCACGATACTCCCACGTCCCTGCGCCCAGGCCTCCAGCGCCGCCGCATCGCTGACCGGAGCATGGCAGGTCGCGCCCACACAGGGATAGGCCAGAGGCTGCGTCGGAAGCGGGAAACCACTGCGCGCGAACTCGTCGACATCGCGCCGGGGATCGAGCACCTGAATGACCTTCCACGGCTCGGCCAGATGGAGCGCAGCGCGGTGCAGATCGTGCAGGCGGACATCGCCGCTATCGCCGACGATGATCACCTTGAGCGGTGAACGCAGTATCTCATCAACAGCCAGAGCATAGGGGGCTGCGAAATAGCCTGACTGCTTGTAGGAGAGGGCAAAGCGAGCCAGCGTGCGCTGCGCTGTCGCGCGGTAGCCATCGTTGCCTGTCAACCAGAAGAGGCGCACAAAGAGGCGAGCGGCCGCGGCGTTGGCAGGCATCGGCACGAGCGGCATCTGCAAATTGCCTGGCGCCTCGGGTCCCTGTCGCGAATCCCGGAAACCGCCGCCCTCGTCGGCAAGCGACGCCAGACAGAAGCGCGCCAGTTCCTCTGCTCGCCGCACATAGGATGGATCAGAGGTCGCTTCGTAGGCATCGAGCAGAGCTGCCCCCATGTAAACCTGATCGGCGAGCAAACCCGGCAGTCGCGCCTGCCCATCGTAATAGTGATACATGCCGCCATCTGGGGCGCGGCAAATGCGCCAGAGTCGATCAAGCGTACGCAGGGCATAGTCCTGCGTGTCGCCGCTGTTCAACACGACAGATGCCAGCACGTATGAGGACGCCATCATGGAGTTCCAATCCACGTAGAGCGTCTGGTCAACATTGGGAGCGCGCAGGGCGAGCCGGTCTTCCCTCTTCAGTCCATAGTAGTGTTCGTCCGCATCCTGGCTGCCATAGAAACCGGACTGCTCTTGATCGCTCAGCACAGTGGACAGGTAGCGCATGACGTCACGCGCCACATCGGCGTAGCGCGCGTTACTTGTGACCTGAAAAGCGCGCAGGTAGTTGCGCAGTAGCCCGGCATTGCCTTCCAGCATTTTCTCGAAATGGGGAATGCTCCAGTCGCGCGTGGTCGAATAGCGGAAGAAGCCGCCTTCGACAGGATCGTAGATTCCGCCGGCAGCCATAGCGTCCAGCGTCCTGGTCACCACAGCCAACGCTGCGCTATCGCCCGTACGCTGCTGGTCGCGCAGGGCAAGCTCAAGGGCATCCGGATGGGGGAATTTGGGTGCGTCGCCAAAGCCGCCGTATTCGGTGTCAGCCGCAGTATGTACGGCCTGTAAGACGTCGCCCACAATAGCTGCGCTGATCTCAGCGCTTGCTGCTGGAGGCGTTGCTGCGGCCAGGCGCTGGCGCAGGGCAGCGGTCTGGCTGACGATGTCCTTCTTTTCGCGCCGGTAGTAATCGGCGACCCTGACAAGCAGGCTGCGCATCTGCTCTGGAGCTATGTATGTGGCGCCGGTAATCACATCGCCGCCTGGCGTCAGAAATGCGGTTGTTGGCCAGCCGCCCATATTATAGCGCTCATTGATATCGGGCCGGCGGTCATTGTCGACACGCACAGGCACGAAATGACGTTGAATCAGATCGATAACCAATGGATCAGAGTACGACGTCTGATCCATGACATGACACCAGTGGCACCAGACGGCGCTAATATCCAGCAGCACCGGAAGGTCCTGTTCCTGGGCCAGCCGGAAGCTTTCGTCATTCCACTCGCGCCAGGCGATATTGCCGGGATGGTACGCCTGATCAGAATCACCTTGAGTCACCAATGGCCTCTCTGCAACTTGCTCTATCAGAATCTAAGTGCTGATAGCATATACGAAAGCACACGGCTTGTCAAGGCCAAGCTTAGCGCTTAACAATCCCCTTGACGTCCCTGTGCGGTGATGGTATTATACGAATGACAAGAGCGAACGATTCTGTCGAAGAGAGGGTGCTACATGGAAGGGAATCTCATTATTTTCGCCGGCATGGCAGTCCTGGCTTTTATCCTCTTCCGAGGCCTCAACCGCGGGGGAAACCTGCGCTGCAACCGCTGCGATGGGACCGGCCAGGTCAACGAGCGCTGGCCCGATCCCAAAGAGGCGACCGGCTGGCATATTGTCGAGGGCATCTGCCCCAAGTGCAAGGGAAAGGGAAAGATCTAAGCGGCCAATATGCAAGCAAAGCAAGCGAGGCGCAAAAGACTGGCGCCAGGACTGCGCTGGGCAGCGCTCGTTGGGCTGGCCCTGGCGGCCCTGA
Source organism: uncultured Ktedonobacterales bacterium (assembly GCA_964402955.1). Lineage (GTDB taxonomy): Bacteria > Chloroflexota > DTOL01 > DTOL01 > DAOUCN01 > CAYOEZ01. The sequence continues at coordinate 5,567 of CAYOEZ010000073.1, forward strand.
GCATAGCCCTTCTTGCTCTTGTACTGCGCCCGGCGCAACAGATCACCATCCACGTTGACGGCCAGGATATTCACCTTCGGTTAAGCCACGCTACAACTGTTGCCCACGCGCTCGCCGAGGCCGGCGTCCGCGCCGGCCCACTCGACCGCGTGTCTCCCCCCATCACATCGACTGTCGCCTCTGCTCAGATCATTTCCGTTGTGCGCGTCCAAACAGACACTATCACGCGTACAATAGCCATACCTTTCGCTCGCATCACCAGCAGCGACCCGCTGCGCGCCCGCGGCTATCGCCAGATCACGCGCGCCGGCGTAGCCGGAAGCCGGGAAATCAGCGAAACGATCACGACCGAGGATGGCGTTGAGACGCAGCGACGAGTAAGCGCAGAACGCGTGCTCACTGAGCCTATCTCTGAAACGATGGTGGTGGGCGCTCGCGAAGATCCGGCGCTCGATGCCTTTCGCGACAGCGCCCTGGGCTACCTGGGGCGCGGCGGAGTCACCCGCCTGAGTCCATCGGTCGTCGAACAAACCCTCTTCGAGCTGGCGCGCCTGCGCGGCGACCGCTACGGCTCGGTGCGCGTGCTCACCCGCAACGGCCGTCCCTGGCTTGTTCTCGACACGTTCGCGCGCACGCCGGACGATGCCACGCTGTTTGTCTTCTGGTGGGCCGATGAGCTGCATGCATTCGGCCAGGTGTTGAGCGAGGGGCCATACTGGATGGATGGGCGCGCCCAGACAGCCGCCGCCGGCCTCGAGCTTGGCATCATCGTCTCCCCGGGGCAGAGCGGCCAGGCATTGGCGCCCCAGTATCTACTGTATCAGCTTCCTTCGACCCCGGAGCAGAGCGATACCTGGCAGCTACTGTGGTCCTCGCAGGGGGTGGCTGCATGGCTCAGCAGCCAGGGCGCCGTCACCTTTGGCAGCGACGGGCTCGACCGGATTGAGGTGCACGGCCTTTCCACACTGAACAACGCGGCCGCAGCCATCATAGAATGCCAGGGTTGCGCGCGGCGGCGCTTCGCGAGTGTCTGGCAGCGCACAGACAACACCTATGTCCCCATCGCACAGGGAGTAGTTGCGTCGCCTTATGCATCGTTGTGGTCATTTGTTGACAATCTGCACAGCGGCAACATCACTGCCACGCTTCCGCTCGCCTCTAGCCCACAGGTCATCTCCGATGCGCTTAAGGGTGGGCTTGGCCGGCCTGATCTGCAATGGACGACAAGTGGTCGCGAGATGGACGCCAGCTTTGACCTGAAAAGCAAAGTGGCCAGCCTGCGCGTCACACTTGCGCAACGCGGGCAGGATTGGCTCATTACTAATGTTGGCCCGGTTCCGGGGCAGGGCAAGATCCTGTTTACGGGAACGCGTCCGGTTGTACGCGGTCTGTTCGTGATGAATGCGGCCGCAGGTTCGCCCCCACTCGCCCTGGGCAACGGGCAGCGCTATGCCTGGTCGCCCGACTATACACACGTGGCATACGACTGGCAGGAACAGGTGTATATCGCCGACGGCGATGGCAGCAACGTGCGCAGCATCGGCCCCGGCCTGGCCCCGGCCTGGTCCGGCGACGGTAAGCGGCTTGCCTTCGAGCGCCCCGCGGCCAAAGGCTCGCTCATCATGCTCTACAGCCTGGACGATGGCAGCGAGACGACATTGATCGGCGGCAGTCGGCCAGCCTGGGCGCCCGGCACAGGCGCCGGCAGCCAGCGCCTGGCCTTTGCATCAAGCGCCGGCGCGGCCGCGCTGCCTGGCGTCTATCTGATCGATGTCGCCGCCGGCGCGCCGATCTTGCTGGCTAGCGATGGCAGCGAGCCACTCTGGTCGCCCGACGGCGCGGCGGTAGCGTTCTTGACCTCGCGCCAGGAAATTGCAGTGGTCACGCTTGCGCCGTCGAGGGTCAGCACGGTCGCTAAGGGCTGGGGCTATAGCTGGTCCGCGGATGGGAAGGGGCTGGCTTATCTCAGCGCCCAGGCGGCGGGGAAGCCGATGGTCTGGAACCGGGAGACTGAGGAGAGCAAGACCCTGCTGGATCGCGACGATGTGGACGGTCTCTCCTGGTCGCCGGATGGCGCTGAGATTGTGATCTCGCTGGCCAATGCCGGCGGGATGTGGCAGGTGAACAGCGATGGCAGCAACCTGCGCCGGCTTGGCGACGGCCGCGACCCGATCTGGGGATGGCCTCCACGGGCTGGGCGCTAGTGAGCGATGAGGCACACGCATGTAAGTCCCCATGCGCCATGGCTCACACCCACGGATGAAAACTTCCGGCTATGTGGAGTACGACGACTCCTGTTGTCGTCGCGACGAAGGGATTCGTCGCACTCCACAGGCGTATTTTCATGCCAGACTAGGGCAACGCACAGAGCTCATCAACAGACATGCCTGCTTGGCGGATAATGGCACGCAGAGTGCCACGATCAAGTTCCTTGTGATCAGGCGCTACAAGCTCCGCCAAAGGATCACTCCGACGCAAGATGAGAGGACTTCCTTCCTGCCGCTTGACGTAAAAGCCAGCTCTGCCCAGGGCGCGGACACAATCCCGTCCGTAGATGACAGGCAGCGTGCTCATACAGCGACGACCATTGTCTCAAAACGTTCTTCAGGGACAGGCAGGCCATCTTCTACCAGAGCCGCGATGAAGCCGCGTATGGCCTCACGGATATTGACCACTGCTTCCTCGCGGCTTTTGCCCTGGCTAACACAGCCGGGCAAGCTCGGGCATTCGACAACCCAATATCCGTCTTCACCAGGATACACGATAACTTGTCGCATTATCTACATCTCCTACGGCCTGGGGGTGCTTGTTGGAATCGGCAGGCGCGTCACAGGAGGCGGCGGTGGTGCGGTTGGCGTCGCCTGGATGAGCGGCGTCGGCGTACCACTTGGGATGATCAGCACCTGCTCCTCTTTGATAAACTCACGATCGGTCAGGTTGTTGGCAATCAGCAGCGCCTCGAGCGAGACACCGAACCGCTCTGCAATCCCACCCAGGGTGTCGCCGAATTTCACCACATAGGTCCGCGGGGGGACCTTGGTGGCAGTGGGCGGCACGCGAGTCCAGGTCGGGGTGCGCGTGCGGGTGGGAACGACGGCCGTCGCCGTCACCGACGGTGTGACCGTCACGGTATTCGTTGGCGTGGGCCAGGAGGGGGTAGGCATGCCCAGTTGCGGGACGTATGAATACACATAGGTTGCTGCCAGAAACATGATCACTACCAGGACGACAGCAAGCCTGACGGCTGGCTTGACCCAGCTCCAATCCGTCTGACGCGCTCCACACACGGGGCAACGCCCGCCCCGCGCGCCGGCGAGCCGCGATCCGCACTCCTTGCAGCGCGGGATCTTGCGTCCCCTGGCCGTACCACAGGCCGGGCAGTTCTGAAACGAATCTTCGTACACCTCTCCACATTCACGGCAGCGCCGTTTCCCCATCCACGTCACCTCAGCCGGAAGTATACACCAAATACATCATGCGCGCACGCTGGCATGTTCATCCAGCCACTGCAACACACAGTCGAAAACCTGTTGCTTCCCTGGCTCGTTGTGGATCTCATGGTAGCAGCCATCGAAGACCCGCAACGTACAACAATCGCCGGCCCTGGCCGCAAAATCGCCGCTGCCCGTGGCAGAACAGAGCCGGTCAGCGCCGCCGTGCATCAAGAGCAGCGGCAACGACCATTCTCCTGCATGCGCCAGCGCCCACGCTCCAGCATCAAGGAAATCCATCCCCAACCGTGCGCTGATACGATCATGCACCAGGGGATCAGCGCCATATGCCCGCACCACCGCCGCATCGCGCGAGAGTCCCTTGCGATCAATCTCATTGGCCATCACTATCGCGGGTGCAATTTTGCGCAGAACCTTGCCCAGCGCCATCTTAACCGGCGACGGGGCAAACGACAAGGTCAGTACCGGCGCGCTGGCAATGACGCCGGCCAGCGCCGGCTTGCGGCGCAGCCCATAATTCAGCGCCACATTGCCGCCCAGGCTGTGACCATACAGCACGAGCGGTAGGCCAGGGAACTCCTTGCCCGCCTCGGCGAGAAAGGCGGTGACATCATCCATAAGTGCATCATACGAGGGAGAATGCCCGCGCACACCCTCGGACTTGCCATGCCCCGTAGATCAAAAGAGAACAAGGCATAGCCATGACCGACCAGGAAATCCGCCATGTGCGCATAGCGCCCGCCATGCTCACCCAGGCCATGCACCAGACAGACAACCGCAGTGGGAGCAGCGTCTGGTTGCCAGCACTGGGCGTATAGACGCAGACCATCCCCGGTCGTCCAACCAGATTCAGTGTGTTTCATGCAGCCTCCCTCCTCGACGTTGTACGAACCTGACATCTGCCGTCAGACTATTGTGTGCCCCTGTGCACGCAGAGCTTGAATAGCCAACTGCACCTGGGCTTCTTTGACCAGCACGTAGTCCGTGTCATAGGTGGCAATCGCCAGAATACCGATGCCTGCGTCGGCCAGCGGCTGAGCGACCGACACGAGCACACCCGTTAGCGCGAAGTCAAACGGCCCCTCGACCTTGAATACTCGCCAGCCAGCGTCGTGCTTCACTGCGGCGGGCACATCCTCTGCAGCACACACAATGGATAGCTCGTCGGCTGTGCGCGTGATGGCAAAGAATGGCCGGCGCGTCGCCCAGGCCGGGATATCCGCCTGCGCACCGAGGCGGCACACGGCGAGCCGGGCGCCGAGAAGCGAGAGCGTGTGGATCATGTCGCGCACCTGTCCTCCACTGACCACAGGTAGCGCCGCCTGCTACTTGTACTGCAAGCGGCCTTCGACGCTGGCGGTCTGGTTCTGAGCATAACTCAACTTCTCGATGAGAATATCCCGGTCAGACGTCACGACCACCGTATGGCGGGTAACGGCATCTAGCGCGCCGGGCGGCAGGCTGAAGATACGCTCTACGTTCTTGAAGTGGAAATCCTGCAGGCAGATCGTGTATGTCTGATCATCCAGCACGGGCTTGCCGTTGAGCGTCAGCGATTCGAGTGTGGAGCTGGTGTTATCATAAACCGCCCTTACCGCACGGTTGACCTGATAGCATTCGCCTTCGCCCGTCCGGTTGTCGGCGCGCATGAAGCGGGCGAACATCTGCCGCAAGTGAGCGCCGGTCACAGTACACTTGTAGAGCGGCCCATCGTAGGGGTAGATCGTTCGCAGGCTGCCCAGCGTGACGACCGGCCCCAGTTCTACACCGCGGATCGAGCCGCTGCCGAGGAACATCACGTCAACCGCGGCGCGTTCGGCCAGGATATCGGCGAAGAAGTTGCCCAACGCCGTCTCTTCCACACGCCTGGGGTGCGTCAGCTTGCCGGCCAGACGGCTGATCATTGTGTTATACTTGCGGTCAACCTGGTCTTTGTACGAATCGATGAACGCCTGCAGCTCCTGATCAGGCTGCGCCAGACTGTCGTCGACAGGAATCAGCTTCCAGGTCCAGTTCACGATGCTGTTTGTCTCGTCATCGACCTCGATGTCAAAGCGACCGATCTGGTCGGTGCCGACACCGGCCTGCGCAATCAGAATATCGTTCACCTGCGCCGGCTGCTCCAGGATAGTGTGCGTGTGGCCGCCGATGATCATATCCACGCCCCACTCGGGCTTGAGCATAGCCGCCAGTTCTTTGTCGGAGTCGAAGCCGATATGGGTCAGCAAGATGGTCAGATCGATGTCCTGATCTTTGTAGGCGTTACAGATGCGCCCCACCTCGGCTGCTGCCTCTTCGAGGGCAATGAAAGCGCCGATTTCGTCCATGGAGAGGCGACTCACAATCGATTCGGTCAAAATGCCGATGAACATTATATCGAACCCATCCTTGCTGATAACATGGTAGGGGAGCATCAGGCGCCTGTGATGCTGGCGGATGTAGAGGTTGGCGTTGACGATGGGGAAGTTGGCCATCTTCTCCAGGAAGAGGAGATGGGCCAGACCGTAATCAAGCTCGTGGTTACCCAGGGTCGCCACGTCGGGGGCCAGGTAGTTCATAATCTCCATCGTTGAGATGCCCTTGTATTCAGAGTCGATCATCGACCCCTGCACCATATCGCCAGCGATCACGTAGAGGACGTTCTTCTCTTCCTGGCGCACGCGAGTGATATAGCCGGAGAGCAGCGACAACCCGCCGATGAGGCGGCCTTCAGCGCCCTTCACCTCGGCCAGAAAATCCCCGTGCATATCGTTCGAATGCAGGATCGTGAACTTCTTGCGCACTTGCGTTGCCATGGCTGTTGCTCCTTAGTCTTGTCGGGCGTCTTGGTCCAACTTAGACGACGTCTGTTCCCTTCTTCACCATCCCAAGCAACCACTCCCGCTCACCTTCAATCTTCTCATTTATGCGCGCCGCGGCGATGACGGGCAGCCATGCAGCCAGCAGGGGGCGACCGTCGCGACGAAGCTCGAAATAGCGCGTGAGATAGGCGGCCTCAAACTGGCCGCTGATCACGTCAAACAGCAGGCGCATTGGTCCACCTAGCCCCGGCGAGCCGCTGCGCAGGAGCACGACCGTGCGCGCCACGTCGGCTAGAGGATGCCCAGCCATTGCCGTCATCCAGTCGATGATGATCGGTCCGCGCCCGGTCATCAGCATGTTGCCGGGATGAAAGTCGCCGTGGCACAGGCAGCCGCCGTCCGGCAGCGCGGCCAGGCGCTGCAAACTGATCGAGCGCAGCTCATCGGGCAGCTCCGGCGCCGAGCGAATGGCCCGGCCCAGGTAGTCCTTGAACGACGGCAGATCGGCGATTGCACAGCCGTGCAGTGCGACCTGCAAGTCCGCCATCTGCCGCGCCAGTTGCCATAAGCGCCACGGTTTGCTCTTGAACATCTGCAACATCGATGGCCCATCTAGCCGCTCATAGACCAGCCCGCGCCGACCGCCGATCTCGACGATATCGCCCGCAGCAGGCGCCGCCAGACCCGCGCCATGCACGATGCGCGCAATGTGCAGCTCATGGTCAACCCAGTTCTTCGGGCACCACTCACGATAGAGCTTGAGGATGTAGCCATCCTGCCAGGCAAAGATGTCCGCCGTGCGCCCAGCAGCGATCGGCAGGCCAAGAGACGTGACCATAGTTTGCTCCCTCCGCTTATCGGGTAAGCTTGCCCATGCGGACTATACACCCAAACGCAACCGTCGTCAACCGGCAGACCTTACCCGTCAGTCTTCGTCTGTGCGCTCCGGCGCATCCATCAGCGTGGCGCGCGTGATCATCTGATCCCCGAAGCGGGCGCGCAGATCATCCACGGCGCGGGCTACACGGGCTTGTTTGTCTTGCCCCTGCTCGAAGAGCTGCAACTGGTAGGCCACCTCGCGCACCATGTTGCTCGCCCGCACGCCAATGAGACGTATCTTGCGCCGGCCTCGCCACTCACGCTCCAGCAGGCCGGTAGCCGTTTCGTAGATCACATCATCGACGTCGGTGGGAAGAGAGAGTGTCAATCCGCGCGAGATTGTCTCGAAGTCCTGATAGCGCAGCTTGAGTGTAATCGTACGCGCCATCAGCTCGTGGCGGCGCAACTCACTGCCGATGCTCTGCGCACACTCTAGCAGACAGCGGCGCAAGCGCGCCGTGTCGTTCGTGTCTTGATCGAACGTGCGCTCCTGGCTGACAGACTTGGCCTCGCGCCCGGCCACCACCGGGCTATCGTCCAGCCCACGCGCCAGCAGAAAGAGGTTTTCGCCATGTGCGCCAAATTCATCGCGCAGCCGTTCGAGCGGCAGGCGCGCCAACTGGCGCACGGAGCGCACCCCCATCTGGTGCAAACGCTCCGCCGTCTTCTTACCGACGCCAGGAATGATTTCGACCACAAAGGGAGCGAGAAACTCTGCTTCGCATCCGGGGCAGACCACCACCAGACCATTTGGCTTTCCGGAATCTGTGGCAATCTTGGCCACGGTCTTGTTGCCTGCAACGCCCAACGAGCAGGGCAGGCCGATTTCAGAGTGCACCCGTTCCTGAATGCGCCGGGCGATCTCTTCGCCGCTGCCATAGAGAGGCTCGCAGCCCGTCACATCGAGGAACGCCTCATCGATAGAGACCTGTTCGACGACAGGAGCATAGTCGGCGACAACCGCCATCACCCGCCGCGAGTATGCGCCGTAGAGATCGTGACGCCCGGCCAGGCGGATCGCCTGCGGGCAAAGACGCAACGCCATGTACATCGGCATGGCTGAGCGCACGCCGAATTTGCGCGCCGCGTACGAGCACGACAAGACCACCCCGCGTTTATCGGGGTCGCCGCCAACAATCACCGGCAACCCTTTGAGCGCTGGATTCTCGAGCTCTTCAACCGATGCAAAGAACGCATCGAGGTCGACGTGGATAATCGTGCGGGTGGGCATCTGCATGATCGATAGATACCTTACAACGATCACGACAAGGAGATATGGGGCTTACTCTCCCCACATTTCCCCGATAATATCCCGTCCATCCCATCGCCATTTGGCACCTATACAGGCATTGATCGCTGTGCAGATATCACGTATAATGACGCCATCCCCCCTAAAGGAGAGATTCATGGCAAAGGCAGAGATTCAGGCGGGCATCTGCGGCTTCAAGACGACCGTTGAGACAAAGATGGACGGCGACATGTGTGCTGTCATCATCAGCAGCGAGTGCCAGGCCATCCAGCGTCTGGCCGCAAACATGGGCCAACTCGACCCCTATCGCGAGTTCACCTTCCGCGGCGACGGCCCGGAGACATTTGACCTGGCCGCGAAGTACTGCAGCCACGCCGCCTGCCCCGTTCCCGTGGGCATTGTCAAGGCCATCGAGATCGAGGCTGGCCTTGCCCTGCCTCAGGACGTCACCATCACACTCTCGAAGTAGAGCAGTACCCTTGTAGGTCAGACATCCTTGTCTGACGAGCCATGATTTGTTGTCAGACAAGGATGTCTGACGACAACCAATCTGGCGTTGGTCATAGTCCGTCAGACAAGGCTGTCTGACCTACGAATGGCTCTTCGCCAGCAGCAGAGCTTCAACGACAGGCGCCAGCGCCGGGCCAACATCCTGGATGCTCTGCAATCCTTTCAGCCCCATCATCTGATAGACCAGTCCAATGTCCTGCGGCAAGTCCTCGATGGCCCAGGCCGCCTTACGATAGTCCCAAATACGATGGGCAGACTCCCCCTCCAGTTCCCAGGTGTAGCACTGGTTGGCGAGGGCCTCAACGATGCGCTTGTTCAGGGTGCGTTTGTCGCCGGGGATAATGGGCCGGGGCATGCGGTCATGAATGCCTGCCTGCTGGCAGCTCTCACGAATGCGCCGGCCAATCCTGGGCCACGGCCACTGCGCCGCGCCATAGCTGCCCTGCGGATAAAGGCGCTGGTAGAGCGGCAGGAGATCAGAGTAGCGCTCGCGCAAGACGGCGAAGAAGAACTCGCGCTGCTGGTCAGCCAGTGTGAGGCCACCGGCAAGCATGAAGGATCCACCGTGATTGGCCGTCCAGCGCACGACACTGGCGATCGTGGCATCGTCATCGCACAAGCCGGGCAGCATGGGCATGAAACAGACGCCGGTCTGAATGCCGGCGCGGGCAAGCTGCTCCATCGCAGCGAAGCGCTTGTGCGCGGGCGGCGCCAGGCGTTCGATCTGGCACACACACTCATACTCGGACGCATCGGGCGTGGAGATGACACTGAAGGCGACAACCGCACGCGCCCGCTCATTGATCGCCTGCAGCAGATCAAGATCACGCAGCACCAGCGGCGAGCGAGAGAGGATGAAGACGGGAAAGCCCAGATCGTAGCAGACCTCGAGCATCTGGCGTGAGAGCATGAACGTACGCTCGGCTGGCTGATAGTCGCCTGTGAACACCATGTCCAGCGCGGCGCGGCTGAGGCCCTGGCGCAGCAAAGTCGCTGCATTTTGCTTGACCTTGATCACGTGGGCGAAGTCTTCCAGCTCCTCATATGGATAGTACTTCTGTGCGCGGCAATAGCAGAAGGCGCAGCCGTGCTGGCAGCCCAGGTAGGGGTAGGCGCTGTAGCGCGTCCAGAACCAGTGGTCTGCCCGTTTGCCCTTGTTCAGAATCGTCTTGGGCGAATAGGGTATGAACTCCGTCTTGCGACTCATGGCATCAACCGCCCTTGCGGCGGGCGCATCCCGCCCGCGCAGTGTACCACACGGCGGCGCAGCCGGTCAACAAGCGCCTGGCGGCGCCGTTGTAGCCGCGATCGGTGATCGCGGGCAGTTGCCTGAGCATGCTGCCTTCCGCGATCACCGA
>CAYOEZ010000073.1:15915-19113 GCA_964402955.1 uncultured Ktedonobacterales bacterium
TCGCGGCTACAGCGGTGCGGGCGGCTGCCTGCGCATGATGCCTTCCGCGATCACCGATCGCGGCTACAGCGGTGCGGGCGGCTGCCTGCGCATGATGCCTTCCGCGATCACCAATCCTGGCTACAGCGGTGCGGGCAGTTGCCTGCGCATGGCGCCTTCCGCGATCACCGATCGCGGCTACAACGGCGCCGATCAGGGCACAGCATCGAAGTGACAGAATCGCTATGATACGGATAGCCAACGCAGGGAGGTAGCAGACAATGCTGATGATTGAAGCCCAGAAACTGCGGCGCACATTCAATGGGCGGGAAGCAGTCAAAGGGGTCTCGTTCGCCGTGGAGCGCGGTGAGGTGTTTGGCTTCCTTGGCCCCAACGGCGCCGGCAAGTCCACCACCATCAACATGCTGACCGGTCAGCTCAGGCCGAGCGGCGGCTCGGCGCGCGTGGCCGGCTATGATTGCGCCGGCGGATCGGACAAGCTGCAAGCGGTCATCGGCGTTGTCTTCGAGCAGCAGAACCTCTACGAGCGTCTCAGCGGGCGCGAAAACCTCGTCTTCTTCTGCCGCCTCTTCGGCTCGCCCAGTAAGCGCGCCGACGAAATGCTTGATAGCGTCGGCCTGAAGGGGCGAGCCAAAGACCCGGTCAAGATCTATTCCAACGGCATGAAACAGCGGTTGCTGATCGCACGCGCTTTGATCAATGAGCCTCAGGTGCTCTTCCTCGACGAGCCGACCCGCGGCCTCGACCCGGGAGCGGCGCGCGACATCCGCCAGATGATCGCCGACCTGGGCAAAGCCGGCACAACTGTGTTCCTCACCACACACTACATGGAAGAGGCGGACCAGCTTTGCCGGCGCGTGGCCTTCTTGAACGAAGGACAGATCGTTGCCCTCGATACGCCGCGCAACCTCAAGGTGGCCCACGGCCAGCGCACGCTCAAGGCGCTCCTGCGCAATGGCGATGGCAGCGGCGGCGAAACGATCACGCTGGCGCTCGACAACCAGGCTGACGCCGATCGCCTGAGCGCCTACATGAGCGCCGGCCAGGTTCTAACGATCCACTCAGACGAAGCGACCCTGGAAGACATCTTTATCAAGCTTGCCGGTCGCAGTCTGCTCTAGCGCATGGCAGCGGGCGCGCAGCCGCACATCACGACACCTAAGTTGCGCCGCCCATGGGAGAAGACAAAATGAGCATACACCCACGCATCATCCTTGCCATTGCCCGCAAAGACCTGTTTGATGCGATCAAGAATATGTACTTGCTCTTCGCCATCATCCTGCCCATTGGCATGTCCCTGCTCTTCCGCGTCCTCCTCGGCAGCGTCGGCTCGGATGGCGTCTTGGATATTGCCGTCTATGATGCAGGGACATCGCAGCTTGTGCAGAGGCTGATGGACAGTAAGCAATTCAGCATGTTTGTCGTTGCCTCGCCCGAAGAGGTCAGGCAGCGCACCGAGAAAGACCTGATGGCGGGCATCGTCATACCGGCCAACCTCGACGCCGACATTGCCGCCGGCAAGAGGCCCGATCTGGTAATCTATATCAACTCCCAACGCGGCGGCCTGCGCCAGACGACCTTCCGCCAGATTGTCGAGGGGTCGCTGCGCGACATGGCCGGTCAGACAATGCCGGTGCGCTTGAGCATTACCGAGGTGTCGGGGATCGGGGCAAGCACCTTCAGCCTGACCAGCTTCTACCTGCTGCTTTTCCTCATCATGTCCGTGACAATGGTTGGCGTCTTTATCGTCCCCTACATTCTCGTAGAGGAGAAGGAGAAGGGCACACTCAAGGCTATCCTGGTCTCACCCGCCTCGTTCATTGATGTTGTGATCGGCAAAGGCCTGGTTGGCCTGTTCTACGCCCTGCTCGTTGTCGTCATCTTGATGGCTCTCAACAACGGCTTCGTCGGCAATATCCCTGTCACTATGCTGGCCGTTGTGTTTGGCTCGATCTTCCTTGTCCTGGTTGGTCTGCTGATGGGAGCAGCCTTCAAAACGCTCTCCCAGTTCAATTCGTGGAGCTCGATCGTCATGCTGGCGCTGATGCTGCCGGGCATGTTCGGCGATTTCTTGCCCCCGCCCGAGCCGATCCCCACCATCATGAAATTCGTGCCCACGAGCTACATGGCGCACGCCCTCACCCAGGGCATGGCCGGCACAATCACAGCACGCAATGCCATGATTGACCTGGGCGCGCTGGTCATCGCTTCTGTGATCGCCTTTGCCGGCGTGGTCTGGTTCTTGCGCAGAGAGAGGCAGTAGGCAGGTACTCGCGTCACAGCAAGACAGGAGGCAGGATGCGCACCCTGCCTCCTGCTGTCCTATGTCTCCGCTGTCTATTTCACCTCGCTCAGCACTCCGCTCTTCAGTTGGAAGGTACGCGTCTTCGCAACCGATGGGCAGCACTTGGGATCGTTGGGGCCGAAGTCGAGCATCTGCACGACGATCTTGCCCCCTTCAATAGCCAGCGACTTGATATTGGTACGGTCGCCCAGGAACTCGCTTCCCACCTGGTAGAGGGTCTTGTTCTTGTTGCTGACCACAACAAGGTGGATGAACGTGCCCGAACCACCGGTGTTTGCCCACAGGATGACGGCAGCATCCTTCGCTCCGTCCTTGTCCAGGTCACCGATGGTTTCAGTCAGCAGGCCCACCTTGTTCACCATGGTGGCGCCCTCGCCGTACTTCTTTTCGTAGCTGCCATTGCTCAGTTTCACCGAGCCGAGGTCTAGAACTTCATACGTCCCGTTCTTGAGATCATCCTCGGTCACGCTGCTCGAGATCAGCCCGCCGACCACTGGCCCCGACGGGGCAGGCGCAGAGCCGCATGCGCTGATCAGAACTGCCGTGATGAGCAAAACACTGACCACATACCACTTACCGTTCACCTTCTTCCTCCTCTCTTGTGTCTAGCTATCTGACTGCAACTGTGTAGACGTCGCCAGTGGGCCAGTTCTATCAGCGCGAGAGGCAGTCTCGCAGGACGGTCACGCTATCACTGCCGGCGTTGGCAATATACACGCGCCCCGTGGCGGCGTCGGCGGCAATCCCCTGTTCCGGGCTCACCCCGACCGGCCACACGCCCGGCAGCCATTGCCCAGTCTCGGCGTCAAAGACGTATGCCGCGCCGAGCCCGCCCGACGATGTTACGACGATGTGATTCGTGGCAGCGAGCGCGGCCGCCTGCCAAAGCTGCA